>NZ_CASGGV010000001.1:0-21710 GCF_949319125.1 Frankia sp. Hr75.2
ATCACCTTCGGCAGAGACGGCAAGCCGTTCTACCAGTCAGGTCCGTATGACAACCCCCGCAAGGTCATCGAAACCCTGGAACACGCGGTCGGCCCGCCGCCCGCCTTCGACTACCTCGTCGCCGGCAGAGCGTGACAACCACGTCGCCTTCCGGCAAGCGGCACGCGCTCATCTGCCGAATGCTGGCCGTTCACCGTTTCCGGATGGACAGGCGGGAGCGCTGTACAGGCACCCGAGCGGGTGCTGCGCTCCGTATGTTGAAGGTCACGCTATGGAGGTTCGCATTGGTGCTGGTCGCCAGGATGCCCGATCTGGCCAAATACCCAGGTCGCACCAATGGTCGCGGTGACCAGTGCACCCAACCAGCATTAATGCGAACCTGAACCTGCAGGTCAACGGCCTGATCGTGTCCATCGAACCTGTCCACGCGAAGATTCGTCGGACCGGCTACGTTGGGAACCGGAACGCTGGGCGTTCCTGAGTCTCAGCCGGCAGGAGTTACGTTGGGTGGCCAGATCTCCTATTGGTTCGCGTGGTCATCGGCTCCGCCGCTCAGCCGCTCAGTTGGTGGGCGACTGATGGTGGCAGAATCGCTGCCAGCGAGACCCGCCAGGTGGTCGGATCTCGCGGCACTGGTCGGCTTCGGGCTGGCGGGGGGATGACTGCGCTGTGCCTGCTGATGATGGCGTCGATTTCTTCGTGTCGTACGCGGAAGCGGATCGTGCTTGGGCCGAATGGGTGGCCTGGCAGCTCGAGGAAGCTGGACATCCTGTTGTGCTCCAGTCATGGGACTTCCGGCCGGGATCGCATTTCGTCCACGAGATGCACCAGGCGGCAATGAACGCGACGCGGACGCTGGCTGTGTTGTCAGAGGCATATCTGACCTCGGCGTACCGCGAGGCGGAGTGGCAGGCCGCATGGGCGAGGGACCCGTCCGGGGCCGACCGCGGGTTGCTGGTGGTGCGGGTGGAGGACTGCCCCCAGCCCGGCCTGTTGGGGCAGGTGGTCGGGATCGACCTGTTCGGTCTGGAACGGCAGGAGGCCAGCCGTCGGCTTCAGGCGGCGGCGGCCGGTCTGCGGGCGAAACCTGAGAACTCCCCGACCTTTCCCGGCAGCCGCATGCCGTCCGCGGCGCCGCATTTCCCGGGGGGCCCGGTGGCCCGAGATGCGGTGTGGCGGCCCGGCCGGTCACCGTTTCCCGGGCTGGCGGCATTCGATGCGAGCAGGGCAGAGGTCTTCAAGGGCCGGGACGAGGAAATCCGGTTGCTGGCAGACAAGCTGAGGTCCCCCGCCGGGGACATGGCGGGATTACTGGTGGTGATCGGACCCTCGGGGTGCGGAAAGTCGTCGTTGGTCGCGGCCGGTCTCGCACCCACCTTGGACAGGGACGAGGACTGGTTGGTGTTACGTCCGCTGGTACCGGCCGGTAGGCCGGTGGTCGCCCTGGCCGCGGTGCTCGCGGCGGCCGGTGCGGAGCACGGAATGGACTGGCAGGCCGGCTCGCTGGCCGACCGCCTCGCCGCCGGCGACATGCGGGAGATCGCCGAGGAGCTGCTGGCGGCGTCCTCGCCGGCGCGGCGGATACTTCTCGTCATCGACCAGGCAGAGGAGCTTCTGCTACGCACCGGCCCGGACGAACAGCGCGCGTTTCTGGGCCTGCTGGCCGAGGCGACAGGCGGGCCCGTACGGGCGGTGGCGACGCTTCGCTCCGAGTTCGTCGACCGCCTCATCGAAGCGGCCGCTCCCGCCGAGCTGCACCTACGCGTCGATGCGCTCAGCCCGCTCAGCCGCGAGCTTCTTCCGCTGGTGATCACGATGCCGGCGCGGCTGGCTGGGCTGACGGTCGACGAGGAACTGGTCGCCCGGATGGTCACCGACACCGGGGACGGACAAGCCCTGCCGCTGCTGGCCTACACACTGCAACGGCTGTACGCGAGGGCCAGGGAGACCGGCACGACCGTGCTGACCGCAGCCCTGTATGCCGCCACCGGCGGAGTCCGCGGCGCCCTTGTCGAACACGCCGACGCCGCCCTCACCGAAGCCACAGCCAGCGGCAGAGCCAGCGCCGGTGCCTCCGCCAGCGGCACCGTCGTCGGGACCGGCGCGGAACAAGTGCTGGCCGCTCTGCTGCAACTGGTGGAGGTCGACGCGGATGGCAGGCCCAGTCGCCGGCGGGTCGGACTCGACCAGCTGTCCGACACCGTGCGTGCCATGCTGACGCCCTTTGTCGCGCGCCGGCTCCTCACGGTCGACGCTTCCGGTGGGGGAGCTGTGACGGTCGAGGTCTCCCACGAGCGGCTACTCAACGCCTGGCCTCCGTTAGCCGAGGCGGTTGCCAGCGCCTCCGACCGGCTTCGGCAACGCACGCAGGCAGAAGGCGCCGCCGCCGACTGGCAGCGCGCCGGTCAGCCAAGCAGCCGGCTGTGGAGCCTTGCCCTCGCCGTCGCGGTCCTCACCGCCCTGCACCGCGACGAGCTCACTCCCGCCAGCCGGGCCTTCCTCACCGCCAGCCGCCGCCATGGCCAGCGACGTCGACGACGAATCGTGGCCGTCCTGACAGTTCTTCTGCTCCTCGTCACAGCTGGCGGGATCACCACCACGATCCAGTGGATCAGCACCGGCCGGCAGCGGCAGGAGGCACTCAGACAACGCGATCTGGCCGCCGCCCGCGCCCTGCTCGCTCGGGCGGATCAGATCCGCGCCCGCGATCCCATAACGGCTCTCCGGCTGAATATCGCCGCCGAGTGGATGGTGTCCACGTTTGACACCCGCAGCGATCTCGCGAGCGCGCTCAACCGTGCCCCCTGGGTCAGCGCGGTCGACTCCGACGAGTCTCTCGTAGGAGTCGCGCTGAGCCCGGTCGGCCATCTACTCGCCACCGCCGGCTATCTTCTTGAGACCGAGGAGTACCGGCTGCGGTTGTACGACATCGGAAACATCCACAAACCGGTCCTCATCACGAACATCGACGGTGGCCCGGATCTCGGTGCGGTCGAGTTCAGCCCGGACGGCCGCACCCTCGTGGCCGGCGGCTCCGCCGACGGCGGAGCGCAGGTACGGCTGTACGACATCCACGATTCCACCGCCACTCTCACCGCCACTTTCATGGCCGCTTTCGGTGGCCCCCCACGATTGGCTGGCGCGGGATTCAGCGGGATCGCGATCAGTCCGGACGGTCACACTCTCGCGGTGTCCGGTAATGGTGCCGTCGGGGGGCTCCTGCGCCTGTACGACATCCATGATCCTCAGCTGCCGCTGATCGCGACCATCGAGGAGCCGAACATCCTCGCTCCCAACGGGATCACGTTCGGTCCCGACGGCCGCACGCTCGCCAGCCTCAGCGACATCGGCGGTGACATCAGCGGAAGCCAGGTCCGTCTCTACGACGTCCGCGATCCCCGTGCTCCGGCCGTCATCGTCACCGTCGACGACGGCCACGTCTACAGCCGGGTGGCGTTCAGCCCGGAGGGTGGAACACTTGCCGCGGCCGGCGGTGGCGGTGTGACTCTTTACGATGTCCGTGACCCCCGCGCCCCGACCCTCACCGCCGGTATCACCAACGAAAAGAACTTCGACGGCGTGGCGTTCAGCCCGGACGGCCGTACTCTCGTGACCACCAGCGATATCCCCGGCAATGCGAACGGAGGATGGCTGCGGCTGTACGACCTCGGCGATCCCCGCACTCCGACTCTTATGGCCAGCATGAACGACCCCATCCTCAACGGGGTGAAAGTCGGTCCCGATGGCCGTACCCTCGCCACTCACGGCGGGCGGATCTACGACCTAGATGATCCTCATACGCCGGTTCTCGACGCCACAGTGAGCGACCCGGCCCTCGACGGAGTCGCATTCGGCCCTGACGGCGACGTCCTCGCCACCGTTAGTTACACCGGTTCCGATGGCAAAGGAAAGCTCCGAATCTTCGACATCCAGAACCCTCGTGCTCCGACCCCCACTGTCGTCATGAACGACGGACTGAATCCCGACGGGGTGGCCTTCCGCCCCGACGGTCATGTCATCGCGACCATCAGCTACATCAACAGCGGCACCGGGAACGGTGGGCTGGTGCGGCTGTACACGTTCGCCGGCCCGCACCGGTTGGACCCCGTCGCCAGCATGGACGATGACCGCCAGCCGGTCGGGATCGAGTTCAGCCCGGACGGCAGGATCCTCGCGACGATCAGCAACACCACGGGAGTTGGCGGGCACGGCCTGCTGAGACTCTACGACGTTCGCGACCCGCGCAAGCCAGTACTCGCCGCCAGCGTCGACAGCGATCAGAGCTTCGCAGGGGTTGCCTTCAGCCCAGACGGCAGCACACTTGCCGCTGTCAGCAGCGTCTTCGCCGGCAGCGGCGGGCGGCTGCTGCTGTACGACATCCGCCGTCCCGAGTCCCCGGCCCGCGTCGTGAGCATCGACGATGACCAACATCCCGGCGATGTCAAGTTCAGTCCTGACGGCGACCTGCTCGCCACCACCAGCTTCGTTGGCGAAGGCAGAGGCGGTGGACGGCTACGGCTCTACGCCCTTCACGGTCTCGGTTCTCCCGCTCTCGTCACCAGCATCGATGACGATCAGGACCTCGGCGCGGTGGCGTTCAGCCCCGACAGCCGCCGGCTGGTCGCTACCAGCCACATCCCTGACTCGATCGGTGCCACCGCGGATGTGGGTCGGCTGCGGATCTACGACGTGCACGACCCGAAGAATCCGACTCGAACGGCAGATCTTGAGGGCAGGAGTCTCGGAGCGGTCGTGTTCCATCCACGCGGCGGGAGCCTCGCGACCATCAGCAGCAACCATTCCGCCATCAGCGATGAGCGTGCACTCTGGCTTTACGACATCCAGCGCATTTCCGACCTTGACAACGGTGTTTTGCGAACCTGGGCCTGTAGCGCCGCCGGTCGAGGGCTGTCGGCTACCGAGTGGCTGAACGAGGTGCCCGGGATCCCCTATCAAACGACATGCTGACACGAGAGTAGACGCCGTGGCCCCGCAGGTGCGACTGCCGAGCAGCGGGGTCTGAAGGTCTGACGGCGGAATCATGAACGCGCCGCCTTTCGTGTCCGGCTTCCTCCCGCCGCCAGGTGACAGTCCGCGCCCGTTTGGCGAGGATCCCGCCGGCGCCGGTCCGCCGAGGTCGGAGTGCCGGAGTTGCGCAGGTCCCAGCGCCGTGAGCCGGATCCGGTCACCCTCGTTTGCCACGTCCTCCACGACCAGCGAGCGTAGCCGCCAGAGTACCGAGCCGGCCGATCGGCGCTTTGTGGCCTGTCCTGGGGGCCGAGGTAGGCCGGTGCCGGCCGCCGCTGTGGGAAGCGGCGGCCGGCACCGGCATGTCAGGCTGGCCCGAGCACCACCTGATCGTTCACCGTCGCTGGACGGACAAGCGTGGCATCTCTGGACTGGCACGGGCACCACAGCTGCGCTACGCATGTGGACAGCCACACTATGGAGGTTCGCATTAGTGCTGGTCGCCAAGATCCTGATCTGGCCAAATGCCCAGGTCGCACCGTTGGTCGCGGTGACCAGTGCACCCAACCAGCACTAATGCGAACCTGAACCTGCAGGTCAACGGCCCGGCAGTGTCAGTGGGGCCTGTCCACGCGAAGATCCGGCGCGACGGCTACGCCGGCAATACGAACGCTGCGAAGGTCGGGTAGCTCGGTGGGGCATCCGGGCACGGTTCGATGCCGGAGCCCGCTCCGCTCGGCATCCGCTCGCGGTAGAGGGGCCACTCGCGCCCGCGTGCCGGGGCACGGCGGAGTAGATCAGTGTGCGGCCCCGCCGCATGGTCGCTCGTCCGCCGGTGCCGGGCCTGGGCCCGGCACCGGCCACCATGGCTGGCGATCCCTCGGGCCGACACGCCGAGGTGGCGGAGCTGAGGTGGATCAGTTGGTCCAGGATTTCAACCGTGCCGGTTTCGGGCCGCGTACGCACGGCCAGAGCTGGAGGCGCCATACATCGCCGGGGGTCGTCGAGCCGGGCCAGCCGCGTTGCACGAATCCGCGGCCGGCGATCCGAATGACGTACTGACCAGGTGGCGCCTCAAGAGTGGCTTCCCCCACGGTCGTGGACATCCAGTGGAGTCCGAAGTCGTCGACGTCGAGCGACGCGTGGAACGCTTCCTGCCAGTCCGCGAGGTCGTTCGGGGGTTCATCGGTCCACCGTTCGGATCGCAGGGACATCGCGAAGTTGTTCTGGTGGGGTGACAGGACGACCAGCAGTGGACCGTCCTGGGCGATCCCGTCTCCCGCGATCGCACGGTGGACGGTGCTGACAACATCCAGCCCGTCCCAGAAGCCTGTGCACAGGTAGAACTGCCCGTGGTCCATGGCGACGGTCAACAGCTCCGCGTGCTCAAGGCAGGATGCGCCCATTGGGCTAGCCTGCCAGAAGCCGCCCGGAGGGCGTCTGAGGGTTGGCGACGCCGGCCATGTCAGAAGCGTGCGTTGCGATGCGCCAATTGCGCTGCGCGTGGAGACCGCTCATAACGGTCAGCAGGCGTTCCGGGAGGGCGATGCGCCGACTCCGCGCGGGTACTCACCACGGACGCGCCATACGCGGCGAGCCGGAGTGCCCTCGCCCGCCCGATGCCGTTGAGGCTCCGATCGCCGCAGAGCTGCCCGTACGCTCCCTCTCCGACTCTCCGGCCCGGATCGCCAGCCCGCGTTCATGAGTCTCGGTTCATGAGTCTCGACGCCGCCGGCCACGGGGCGCTGCGCCACGACGTCGCCGGACGGGCAGTCGAGCCAGAGGGCAAGCCGAAGCCCTATCGTTACCTAAACAACTCTGTATGAAGGCATGTTAAGCTGCGTTTGTGGAACATCTCTACTCGGTTGATCGGGTCGCTGACCTGCTGGGCCTGCATGTGCGGACCGTGCGCGGATACGTGCGTGGCGGGCAGCTGAAGGCGGTACGGATCGGTAAGCAGTACCGGATCGCGCACGAGGACCTCGAAGTCTTCACCGGCCGTTCGCTGTCGCTGCCCGCTTGGGAGACGGCCGCGCGCCAGCGGCACGTCGGGGTGTCGAGCATCGTCGAGGTCGAGGTGGTCAGCCCCGGCACAGCGAGCCGGGTGAGCACCCTGCTCACGGGCGCCGTCGCCCATCGGCGAGACACACCCGTACGGATCGAAACCGTCTACGACGAGAACGGGCACGCATGAAGATCATTATCCTGGGTGGCATCGACGACACCGTGCGGCTGCTGGAGTACGTCCAGGCGGTGCTCGAGTCGTGAGCACCATCTACAAGACCGAGGCCGGCGGAAACGAGATCCAGCGGCGCTACGCCGAGATCCTCAACGGTTGGCCGGTGCCGGCCGAGCACCTGCACCTGTCGACGCGGGAAGGGGAGACCTTCGTCGTGGTGTCCGGCCCTCCGGGTGCGCCGCCTCTCCTGCTGCTGCACGGTTCGGGGACCAACGCGGCAATCTGGATGAGCGACGTCCCGGCGTGGGCAGAGCACTTCCGCGTCTACGCAGTCGACCTGATCGGCGAGCCGGGTTTGAGCGCACCCGCGCGTCCCCCGCTGAACTCCGAGGCATATGCGCTGTGGCTGGACGACGTGCTCGGGGCGCTGGGAATCACGCGCACAGCCGTCGTCGGAGCCTCACTCGGCGGGTGGCTGGCACTGGACTACGCCACGCGACGGCCAGACCGCGTGGACCACCTGGTCGTCCTGTGCCCGGGTGGCCTCGGCAAGCAGAAGATGGGCTGGTTGCCCAAGGCGATACTGTTGCGCCCGTTCGGGAAATGGGGCCGGCGAAAGACGCTAAAAACGGTGGCCGGGATCGACTTCTCGACGATACAAACCGCCGCCGGCCTCGACACCTCGCGTACCCAGGAGTTCATCGACTACGTAATGCTGACCGCCGCCCATTTCAAACCTCGCATCGAGCGACTACCCCTGTTCTCCGACGATGCCCTGCACCGCTTGACCATGCCGATGCTCGTGATCGTCGGCGAGCGCGACGCGATGCTTGACTCCCACGAGACCGCCCAGCGGGTGGCGCATACCGTTCCACACGCCACCGTGACCATCCTTCCCGGCGTCGCACACAGTATCACCGGCCAGACCCAGCCCATCCTCGAGTTCCTACTCGGCTGACCCGCCAAAACCAAGAGTGGAGATGTCGGTCGGTCTCGCTATCCGGGCTGTGGATGCCCCTCGGCGGGGTGATTGGTAACCGGCGGGAGGCGTTCGAGCGCGACCTGCGCGGACTTCTGCACGAGACCTCGGCGACCGGCCGGTTCTCCGAGCGCACCCATGACATCAGGCTCGACCTCTGGCGGCCGTAACCATCGTGTCTGCCCACGCCCTTGGCGGGGAGCACGCCGGCAGCTACGACTATCTTTCGTCGTCGTCCATCGTGTGCCTTATGCGGACAGGTTGACGATGCTGTTCCGGGCTTCGCTGTCCTCCGATGAAGCAGCCTGGAGATCCGGCTGTCGGATGGATGGGCGCGAGAGCGGACCGTGTGGACCCGTGGTCGCCGCGCTCCGCATGCGAGCGGTTACGCCGAGGAGGTTCGCATTAATTTCGGCGGCGAAGGAGGGCTGACGGGCTGTATGTCCAGGTCACACCGATGGTCATGGTGACCAGTGCAACCCAACCAGCACTAATGCGAACCTGAACCTGCAGGTCAACGGCCCGACCGTGTCCGTCGAACCCGCCCACGCGAAGATCCGCCGAGCCGGCTACACCGGGAACCGGAACGCTGGGCGCTCTTGAGCCACGGCGGAGCGTCCGGGCTCGGAAGCGCTCGGAAGCAGTGCTCTTCAGAGCTTGTTTCTGAGTTGGAAGATCGGTTCTTTCGGTGTCGGTGGATGCCCCGAGGATGCGTAGCCGGTGCGTATACGACTTGTCGGCGCTGCCGGGTCGGATACGGAGAGCGGTAGTTGCGTCGCTTCGGGCCCGCCGACCAGCGCCGAGTTCACGGACGAGTCCACGGTCGACCAGTTTGATGAGCCTGGTCCTCGTCGCGCGGGTGGACAGCTCGATGGCGTTGGCGATTTCGCTGGTGAGCGCGCCGCCGGTCGGGATGGCCGCGAGGATCGCGCGGTCCCTGTTGTCCAGGGTCGGTGATTGGATGCGCTGGGTCCACAGTGTGACGCGGAACCGGGTGCCGATCTCTTCGAGGTCTGGCAGGGGGAGCGCTGCGTCGAGGCAGGCGGTGGTAATCCGTTGGATGCCGCTGCCCCACTGCTCTGTCAGCCGCAGTGAGTGGAAGGCCCGGCCGATGAACCGGTTGCGCAGTTTGGACACTCCGCGGCGGATGTCGTCGACTGTCAGTCCGAACTGCAGCAGGCCGGGGCTCTCGACTTCGAGGCGGTCGTCGAAGACCGCGATGCGGATGGGCGCGCCGCGCTGCCGGTAGTCGGCGTGTGCCACCGCGTTGACGACCGCTTCCCGGGCCACGACCGGAGGCAGGTTCCACCGGTCTGTTCGTCGGACGGGGGTGATGTCGGCGCCGTGCAGGCTGTGCCTGCGGACGAACCCGAGAGCATCTTCCACCGCGTCGGTCCACTGGAACAAGCCAGTTCGCGTCGACTATCTCGACGACGTCATCTGGGGCGCCTCTACCTCACCCTCGCAGCCGCCACGAGGGATTCCTGGACAGCTGGGCGACTATGCGAAAAGCGCCCAGATCGCCGGCCGCGAGCATGTCCCGTGGCTTCCCGTCAAAAAGTCGCTTCGCCCACGAATGCCACACGGCGCCACCCCGTCCGCCGGCGCGGACCACGGAGGGCGACCGAAAGGAAAATTACCAGGTGCGTTTGGGTGCGTATGCGCTCACCCTTGCGGCATATCGGACGGGTGTAGTTCTCGCCAAGTGGCTTGATCATGTCGGTGTGTAGGTTTCGGCGAACTTGCTGTGATGGTTGCGGTGTTGTTCCTGGTCGAGGTGGTAGGCCCAGTAGGCGTCGAAGTCGCCGTTGGTGACGACGGCGCGGAGAAGGAGGACGGCTTCGGCGCCGTCGAGGCCCCATCTCGCTCCGGTGATGTCGAAACGGTCCTTGACCAGGTGTCGGCAGGAGCCCTCGACGACGCCGGTAGCGATCGGCCAGCCGTTCGCGAGCGCGAGGTCGTAGCGCAGGTAGGAGGCCTTGGCGTCGAGGTAGTCGGCTGCGGTGTCGGCGCCCTTGCGTTCGGTGGCGTTGTAGTGGTTGCGGGTCGCGCGGCGGCGGAAGCCGGAGGCGATCGCGTTTGCCCGGCCGGCGAGCACGCCTCGGGCCTGCGCGTGGACCCAGTCCTCCGCGTCGGGGTCACCCTTGTCGAAGAACGACCAGGCCGCGGTCCAGATGTATTCGAGGACGTGGACGAAGTCGACCACGATGGTGACCGCCGCCTTGCGGCGTGTCGCCTCGGTGCGGATCGCCTCGATCTGAGTGTTGTTCCCGTCGACGAGCACGACCCAGGTCCGCTGGTGGTGGGGGTCGCGCCGTTCGGCCTCATCGAAGCCGGCCGTGATGACGGTGGCGATGTCGTCGACAACGGAGGCGGTCAGCCACTTCCCGGTGGCCTTCGGCCCGTCCGCCCGTGGCTGCGGTGTCTCGTCGGCCCCGGCCTTCGAGCGGGGACGGCGGGCGATGACGTCGTCGACGGTGCGCGGCGCCGGGGTGATGTCGTGCACGACCGCGATCTCGGCCATCCGTTTGCGGTTGGCCTTCTCACCCGGAGACAGGCGGGTGGACAGCCGGTGGGTGGCCGCCCCGGCGGCCTTCGCGGTCGCCGGGCGCAGCGCTTCGGGACGCATGACGATGCCCTTGCCATCGAACTGGAGGACCAGCAGCCGACCGGCGGGGCTGACCTCGGGCCGCGCCTGGGCGTAGAAGGCATCAACGTCGGCGGCCAGGCCGCGGACGAGCTCGACGGCGAGCCGTTTACCCAGGACCTGGCCGGTCGCGCGGGCGACCGCGTCGACCGCGTCGCCGAACGAGCCCCGGGTCACCTCCAGGGCGAGCCTGCGCGCGAGCGTGTGCGAGTACAGCCCCGCCGGCAGGTTCAGCGCCGCATCCGCGGGATGCAGGTTGCCCACTCCCGCCGCGCGGTAGGCGTGGCGGCTGACCGTGACCTGCCCGAACTGGGACACCAGCCGCCGGTCATGGCCGCGCTCGGTCCGGGTACGGGTCACACCGTCGGCGCCGACCGGCGGCGGGTCAGCCCGCTCCTCCTCACGTGCCCGCAGGTCAAGATGGCCCTGGAACAGCGCCCGCAGGACCTCGCGGCCATGCCGGTCGATCAGTTCCTCGACCTCGTCGTGCCTGCCAGAGCGAGCCTCCGCACCGGCGAGCAGCGCCTCGAGCGCGAAGTACCGCACTCTGGCCTCGGTGAACGGGCCCGCCGGCGGCGGCACGGCCGGCTCCTCGTACCCTGACACGCAGGCTCCTTCTTGCTGTCACGTCCCACTGGTTTCGTCACCACGGAACGTAGCGAGAAGGAGCTTCTTCCTTGATCAATAGCAGCGCGCCGCCCAGAGATCATTAGCGCAACGATCTCACTCAGCCGGAACTACACCCATATCGGACTCAGCGAGAGGCATAGCGGTCGGCACTGACACCGTCAAGCACGGGGTCGTGATTGAGGATCGCATGCTCCAGCTGCTGCAACTCGCGGCCAGGGTCGAGGCCGAACCGTTCCAGCAGAATGGTGCGCGTGCGTCGGTAGACACCGAGTGCGTCCGCCTGCCTGCCGGAGCGGTACAGGGCCAGCATCAGCTGATGGCAGGACCGTTCTCGCAGTGGGTCGATCTCGACCACGCTCGACAGTACGTCGATCACCTCGTGGTAAATACCGTTGTTAATCTCGGCATCGCTCCAGTCCTCGATCACAGCGAGTCTGGAATTCTGCACCGCGGCCAGCTCCGGCCAATGGATTCCTTCTTCGACGAGGTCGGCCAGTGCGTTACCCCGCCACAGAGCAAGCGCTTCCCGTAGCGTCACGGATGCATATTGCCAGGAGCCTGCGGCCACGAGTGCGTGACCATGGGCCGCCGCGATCCGGAAGCGCGCCAGATCGACATCGCCATCTCCGACCCGGAGCGCATAGCCAGGTGCATTGGTGAGTAGTTGCGGAGCGGACGGCGAGTCGGCCTGCAACGAGAGCGTGCGACGGAGACCCGCCACTGCGTTGTGTAGCATCTTGCGTGCTGTTCGTGGCTCGCTTTCGCCCCACAGCGCTCTCACGAGCTGGCTCACTCCCACGGTTTCGTTGGCGTACAAAAGAAGGTAGCCAAGAGTTGCTCGCTGGTTCAATCCACCTATTTGAATCGGTGTGCCATCTTGAGTGATTTTCAATGGTCCCAGGACGCTGAATTTCACAGTTCCTCTTTCCCTGCTCGGCGACGGTCCGACCGAAGGTTTTAGGTGGAAACGTCACGCCGATGCTGGTCAGGCCGGCGTCGGCGAGATCTTCCCGACGGTGGACCCATTCGAGAACATGCAGGGCCTGCTGGGTTGGGGTGTGGATCGGGGGAATAGTCGGGTCCCAGTTGTCGAGCGTCCTGCCGGCGAGAATCTGGCGCGTATCCTTCGGAACACCGAGCTGGCGTGGTACAGCTGTCGAAAACGACTGTGAACAGGGCGCGTGGGACCTTGTCCGGGTTCCAGCGCCTGGCTTCTGTCGTGGTGAGCAGCTCGGGTGTTCGCTCTCAGTCGTCTGGCTGCGGGAGCCGGCATAGAACGCGCCCATTGACGCCATTGAGATCTTCGGTCGGAGCTTGTCATCAGGGCACAATCGTCTCACCGTGGGCAGGCTATGTGACAGGCTGAGGAGTGTCAACAAATTGTACTTGTCGAAGAGGTGGCTAGTGTCGAGATCGTAATCTTGCTACGGAGGGTGAAGATGTAAGGCTGCTGACTGGCAAAAAGATGCGAGAAGTGTTGTGGGTCACATCGTTACTCTATGTGTCGATTGCACATCATTCTTTAGTCGCAGAGAACATCCAGCTGAAAATATGCAGCTCGATCGCCGATTGCTGAAGGAGTGATGGCCGACTGGCTACTCAGGGTAGCGTTGTCGGTCTTTATGGTGAAAGGTCAAAATCATTAAGATGATAACGTAAGGTGATCGATTGGCCTCCCTCTGTCGGCTTGATCCATTCTCTTCTGGTAGGCCGAGATCGCCGGGGTCGCCTTCGAGATCAGTGGTCGGCCGTCCTGGGCTCACCGACGCTGCGTGGGCGCGGATCGAGCCGCTGAGCCTTTGTCGATCTGACTGATCGCGGGTGCGCGGGCGAGGAGGTCGGGTTCGGGGTGTCGACCGTGCGCTGGGCGAGCACGATGGCGTGGTGCTGGTCGACGGCGGCGAGTAGGTGCCGGCCGGAGGTTTCGCCGTGGCATGAGCCGCGCAGGGTCTTTCCGTCGCCCGCGACCCGGCGCCGCTGTCCCCGGGCCGGTGTGGTCGCGGCGGAGACCCAGGCCCCGAGAGCGATGTCCAACGCGTCGGCGTCGAGCGGGGCGAAGACCCGGCGGAACGTCGAGGCGTCCGGAACCCGCACGATCCCCAACGTCGACCACACACCGTCGCCCGCGTCGGCGGCCCACTCGGCGACCGCGGTGAACGACCGGGCGCCCGCCAGCACCGCGCATGTCGCCAGCGTGAGCAGGACCGGGAGTCCATGCCGTCTCCCGTGGCGTTTCCCGCGGGTCGGTGACCTGCGGGAACACCGCCAGCGGCCCTGCGGGCGGCACCGGCTGGGAAACCAGGACGGCCGCGGTCGAAACCAGCCGATCCAGAACAGGGGCAGACAGAGATCATGACGCGGCGGGCATGACACCTTGGGACGATCAGGATGGCCTGGGAACCTCCGTGATCACTCGATGGTCATGCCCGTCCTGCTGCAGGACCCGAGCCCGACCGACCTTCACACCTCCCTCCCGCCAAGGGTCCTCGGGCAAGTCCACGAGCAGCTACCCAGCAAACCCGCCGCCGCCCTGGCCGACCCAAGCGCCATTGCGGTACTGGCGTGATCCGTTTATCGACACCGCCCCGGCGGCGACTATCAGTGTCTTTCAACCCTGATCTTCCGTTGATGGGCCCGCTCGTTTCCGGTCATCCCGCCGGGGTGTGTCAGGGGGTGGCTACGGGGCTGACGTTGGGAAGCGGCCCCCGGTAGCCTGCGAGAGATTCGGTCTCTGCCGGATTCGTCTTCCTTCACCGGCTATTTGTCGTCATCGCGCGACGGCGGACCACCGGGGATGAGCGGACATCACTCGTCCCGGCCCGGCCGGTGGCGGCTGTTTTCGGAGAATTTGCCGAACCGAACTTGCCGACCAGTCCGTGTGAACCCAGACATCATCGCGAAACGAGGGGAATCAGTGAACGCTGCTCCGATGTTGAGATCACGGCTGCCGGTCTGGCCGCAGTACGACGACACCGAGCGTGCAGGCCTGCTGCGCGCGCTCGAACAGGGCCAGTGGTGGCGGATGGGCGGCGGCGAGGTCGACGCCTTCGAGGCGGAGTTTGCTCACTACCACGGCTCCGAGTTCGGACTGGCTGTCACCAACGGCACGCACGCGCTCGAACTCGCCCTGCAGGTCCTCGGGGTCGGGCCAGGCTCCGAAGTGATTGTCCCCGCGTTCACCTTCATCTCGTCGTCTCAGGCGGCCCAGCGGCTCGGTGCCGTCGCCGTACCAGTCGACATCGACCCGGTCACCTACAACCTGGATCCGGCGGCCGCGGCGGCGGCCGTCACCGCGCGGACTGCGGCGATCATGCCGGTGCACATCGCCGGCGAGGTCGCGGACATGGACGCGCTGGCGAAGATCTCCGCCGATACCGGTGTCCCGCTCATCCAGGACGCCGCGCATGCGCACGGCGCGCAGTGGCAGGGCCGCCGGATCGGGGAGCTGGACACGGTGGCCGCGTTCAGCTTCCAGAACGGAAAGCTCATGACCGCCGGGGAGGGCGGCGCCGTGCTCTTCCCGGATGCCGGGCTGCGGGAGGAGGCGTTCCTCCGACACAGTTGTGGCCGTCCCCGCTCCGACCGGTATTACCGTCATCAGACCTCGGGTTCCAACTTTCGGCTGAACGAGTTCTCCGCAGCGGTGCTGCGCGCGCAGCTGCGTCGGCTCGACGGGCAGATCGAGATCAGGGAAGAGCGCTGGCCGCTGCTGTCCGGACTGCTGGCGCGGATCCCCGGCGTCGTCCCGCAGGGCCGTGACCCCAGGGCCACCCGCCGGCCGCACTACATGGCGATGTTCCGCGTTCCTGGCATTGCCGAGCAGCAGCGCAACGAGCTGGTCGACCGGCTCGTGGATCGGGGCCTGCCGGCTTTTGCCGCCTTCCGCGTCATCTACCGCTCCGACGGCTTCTGGGAAACCGGCGCGCCGGCGATGACCGTGGATGAGCTCGCCCAGCGCTGCCCGAACGCCGAGGCGCTCGGCGCTGACGGCATATGGTTGCACCACCGAACGCTGCTCGGCACCGTGGCGCAGATGCACGAAGTCGCCGAGATCATCGACTGGACGGTGGCCGAGGCCCGAGGCAGGCGATGAGCGTTCGGACGGAGGCCCCCTCGACCGAAGGGTTCTCGGTCGCCAAGGCGGCCGCCCACCCGCCGGTCGCCGGCGACACCGCTCCTGTCCGGGTCGCGATTGTCGGGCTCGGCTGGGCCGGCCGGTCGATCTGGCTGCCGCGGCTGAACACGCATCCGCGGTTCACTGTCGCCGCCGCTGTCGACATCGACCCGCAGGCCCGGGCCGCGCTCGCCATGGACCCAGCGGGTGCCGCCGGCATACGGGTGCTGGACGATCCGTCGCTGCTGCGCCCGGACGAGATCGACCTCGCGGTGGTCGCTGTCCCGAACCATCTGCACAGCCGCATCGCGGGCGCCCTGCTTGCAGGCGGCGTGTCGGTGTTCCTGGAGAAGCCGGTGTGCCTCAGCTCGGCGGAGGCTGCCGAGCTGGCGGCGGCCGAGCAGGAGGGCGGGGCGGTCCTGCTCGCTGGCAGCGCGGCACGCCACAGGGCGGACGTCCGTGCTCTCTACGATCTCTCGGCCCACTGCGGCCCACTCCGCCACGTCTCCCTCGGCTGGGTGCGGGCCCGAGGCATCCCGGACGCCGGCGGCTGGTTCACCGACGCCCGGCGGTCCGGCGGCGGAGCGCTGCTCGACCTGGGCTGGCACCTGCTCGACGTGGCGGCCCCACTGCTGGGCTCAGCCGTCTTCGAGCAGGTGGTGGGTACCGTTTCCGCGGACTTTCTCGGCGACGGGGCGCACGGGGCCGCCTGGCGCACCGTCGGGCGGGACCAACTGGCCGCCGGCCGGTTTGGGGACGTCGAGGACACCGCTCGCGGATTCCTGATCACCGACAGCGGCGTCTCAGTGTCGCTGCAGGCGTGCTGGGCCTCCCACGAAGCACTGGACAGCACCGTGATCAAGGTCGAGGGCGGTGCGGGTACAGCTCAGTTGACCTGTACCTTCGGCTTCAGCTCGAACCGCCGGGACGGATCGGTGCTGACACATGTCCGGGACGGCGAGACCGCCGAGGTGCCGGTCGCCGCCGAGCCGGTGGGCGCTGAGTATCTGCGTCAGATCGACGAGCTGCCCGCTCTGCTTGCCGACCCGGGCAGCCGGGGGCGAGCGGTCGCCGAGGCCCTCCGGGCAGTCCACGCGATCGAGCGGCTCTACGACTCCGCACGTCGGCCGCCCGCCGCGCCCGCCGGGGCCGGATCAGGGAACCCTCGGTGAGCCGCGCTGCCGCTCCGTCCGGGCTTTCGGGTGGCCCCGGCGGAAGCGTGTCCTGGGCTTTCACCAGCGCCGTCGTGTTCGACCTTGATGGCGTGGTGGTGGACAGCTTCCAGGTGATGCGGCAGGCCTTCCAGGTCGCCTACGCCGAGGTCGTCGGCCCGGGCCCGGCGCCGTTCGCAGAGTACCACCGCCACCAGGGGCGCTTCTTCCCGGACATCATGCGGATCATGGGTCTGCCAGCAGGGATGGAGGAGCCGTTCGTCCGGGAGAGCCATCGGCTGCGCGACCAGATCGTCGTCTACCCCGGGGTGGTGGACCTGCTCGTCGGCCTGCGCGGCCGTGGGTATCGGCTCGCGGTGGCCACCGGCAAAAGCGGAGACCGGGCCCGCGGCCTGCTGGACCACCTTGGCCTGCTGCGCTGGTTCCACCACGTGATCGGCTCGGACGAGGTGGCGCGCCCGAAACCGGCGCCGGACATCGTGCTGCGGGCCTTGGAGCTGCTGGGCGCCGGACCCTCCGAAGCCGTGATGATCGGTGACGCGGTCACCGACATGCGCAGCGCGCAGGGCGCGGGTGCCCGCTCCGCCGCCGCGCTGTGGTGCGGGCCGGACGAGGCCGAGCTGCTCGCCGCCGGGCCGGATCTCGTCCTGCGCCGGCCTGGCGAGCTGCTCGCTTTCCTGCCCGTCCGACCCGCCCGACCCGACAGGTGAGCGGGTAAGGGTGTCGTTCACGGGCGACGGTCAAGCCTGCAGACCGGCTGCGCGGGCGTTGTCGAGGCCTGGCCGGAACAGGGGTGGTGCAGGGGACACACAGGGGAAGTGAATCCACTCTTCTCGGTGAGACTGATGAATGTTGCATTGCTGCTGCCGGGCCGCGCTGAACATCTGCGCGGCATCGCAGCGGCTGGCCGCACCGACGGAGGAACGTGAAATGCTGCGCACCGAGCTGATCCGACCGTTGCCGGACCTGCTGCGCCGGAACTCCGCCCGATTCGGTGATCGGATCGCTTTTCAGGACGCCCGGCGCTCCGTCACCTATGCGGATCTGGACCGGCGCACCGGCTGGCTGGCCGGCCACCTCGCCGACCTGCGGCTGCAACCGGGCGACCGGGGGGCGATCGTGCTCGGCAACTGCGTCGAGGCCGTCGAGAGCTACCTGGCATTCACCCGCGCCGCCGTGGTGGGGGTGCCGATCAACCCGCGGGTCACCGAGGCGGAGCTCGGCTACCTGCTTGACGACAGCGGCGCCCGCCTGGTCGTTACCGATCCCGCCCGCATCGACCTGGTCGCCCGCGTCCTGCGGGACCGGCCCGCGGTGCGGGTGCTGGTGACCGGCGACGCCGCCCTGCCCGCGGCGGCCCCGGCCGGGGCCCTGTCGTTCGGGGCGCTTGCTGGCGTGCCGGCCCGCTCGCCGGCCCGCGACGACCTGGGACTCGACGACGTCGCCTGGATGCTCTACACGTCGGGCACGACGGGACGACCCAAGGGAGTGCTGTCCACCCAGCGGAGCTGCCTGTGGTCGGTAGCCGCCTGCTATGTGCCGATTCCGGGTCTGTCCGAGCAGGACCGGGTTGTCTGGCCGCTGCCGCTGTTCCACAGTCTGTCGCACATCGCCTGTGTGCTCGCGGTGACCGCGGTCGGCGCCAGCGCGCGGGTTCTCGACGGCTTCGCCGCCGACGAGGTGCTCACCGCGATCCGCCGCGACAACGCCACGTTTCTCGCCGGCGTTCCGACGATGTACCACTACTTGGTACGGGAGGCACGCAAGCGCGCTTTCACCGCGCCGAGCCTGCGGATGTGCCTGGTCGGCGGGGCCATCACCACCGCCGAGCTGCGCCGGGAATTCGAGGAGACGTTCGGCGCCCCACTGCTGGACGCCTACGGCAGCACCGAGACGTGCGGCTCCATCACGATCAACTGGCCGACCGGCACGCGGGTCGAGGGCTCCTGCGGCCTGCCCGTCCCCGGTCTGGGAGTGCGTCTGGTCGACCCGGAGACCGGTCTGGACATGCCCGCCGGCCAGGAGGGCGAGGTGTGGGTCCGGGGCCCGAGCGTGATGGTCTCCTACCACAACCAGCCGGAGGCGACAGCCGCCGCGCTGCGCGACGGCTGGTACCGGACAGGTGACCTCGCACGCCAGGACGACGCGGGGTACCTCACCATCACCGGGCGGATCAAGGAGCTCATCATCCGCGGCGGCGAGAACATCCACCCCGGCGAGGTGGAAGAGGTGCTGCGCGCTGTTCCCGGCGTGGCCGACGTCGCGGTGGTCGGGCGCCCGCACGAGCTGCTTGGCGAGGTACCGGTGGCGTTCCTGGTGCCGGGCCCAGAGGGCTTGGCACCCGACCGGCTCCTCGCGGCCTGCAGGGAGCAGCTGTCGTACTACAAGGTGCCCGAGGAGCTCTACGAGATCGACAGCATTCCGCGCACCGCCTCCGGCAAGATCACCCGTCACGTTCTGCTGGACCGTCGGGCGCGGCTGCGTGCCACGAACAGTGGGCACCATGAGACGCTGTTCCGGATGGACTGGATCCCTCGCCCGTCCGTGACCTCCCCCGGGCTCATCCCCCTGCCGTCGCGTTCCACCCCCCGCGGCGGTGGGCCGCAGTGGGCGATCGCCGGCTCCGACGCGTTCGGGTTTCTGCCGGTGCTTACCGGGGCCGGGTTCGCTGTCACCCGTCACCCTGACCTCGCCGCCCTGATCCAGGCGGTGGAACAGGGCGCAGACGTACCGGATGTGACAATTCTGAGTTGCGGGTCCGTCCTCGGTAGTGCGGGGGCTCCTGCCGAGGAGGCGGCCCGGGCGGTTACCGTGCTCGCCGGCCAGCTCGCGGACTGGCTTGCCCAGGAGCGGATGGCCGCCGGGAAGCTGGTGGTGGCCACTCGAGGCGCGGTGGCGGTCCGTCCGGACGACGACGTGGAGAACCTCATCCACGCCCCCCTCTGGGGGCTGCTCCGAGTGCTGCAGACTGAGCACCCGGGCCGCCTCGTGTTGTTCGACCTCACGGTGGACGACCCGGCGGCGGCGGCGGCTCTGCCGACCCTCGTGGACTCCGGCGAGCCGCAGGCCGCCGTGCGCCAGGGGGTGGTACTGCTGCCCCGGCTCGCCCGGGTTCCCGTGGCCGACGCTGTCGCGGAGGCGGCGGCAGACGGAAACCCGCCCATCGACCCGCTGCGGACAGTCGTCGTCACCGGTGCGGACGGGCCGGTCGGGGCCGCAGTCGCCCGCTATCTCGCCACCGCTGCCGGCACGCGTCGTTTGCTGCTCGTCAGCCGCCCGCGGCCCGCGGGCCGCCCAGGAGTGGACGGGCCTGCAGACCATCCGGCCGAGGTGTTGCGTGCCGAGTTGGCCGGCACCGGGGCAGCGGTCACGCACGTTGCCTGCGACCTCGCCGACCCGGCAGTGGTCACCGCGGTGCTGGGGCGTCACATGCGCGCGGCCTCCGCCGTGTTCCACGTGTCGGACATCGACGGTCCCGACGGCCAGCACCATGCCGGCGACTCGGACGACGAAGGGCGCGAGCGGCGGCTGGTGCATGCCATGGCCGCCGCTCTCAACCTGCACGACCTGACGATGAGCACGCATATTCGAACGTTCGTCCTGTGCTCCTCGGCCGCGGGCCTGCTCGGTGGGGTGGGACAGACCGAGCGGGCCGCGGTCAGCATGTTCTTCGCCGCGCTCGCCCAGCACTGCGCCGCCCGCGGGCTGCGCGCTACCAGCCTGAGCTGGGGTCCGTGGGACGGCAGCGGTCTGCCTGAGCTTCCCGGCGCCGGTGCCCTGCGCGCTCGGGAGGGCACGGCTCTGCTCGGCGCGGCGCTCGGGGCCGCCCACGGCGTGCTCGCCGCGCTGCGCCCCGACGTCGCCGCGCTCGCCGGCACCGCCCCGCCCCCGCCGCTGTGCGACCTGCTCGACGTCGGGGTTCCCGCCCGTGCCCCGGATGACTCCGTCGCGGAAGCGCTGCGGGCGCGGTTGGCGGACCTTTCCGAGACCGACGGCCTGCGTCTGCTCACGACGCTGGTCCGGACCGAAGTGGCCCAGGTCACCGGTGGTGCCGGCGCGAACGCGGTGGCCGCCGGGACCGCCTTCCGGGACCTGGGCCTTACCTCGGTGACCACCGTCGAGCTGCGCAACCGGCTGACCGCGAGCACCGGGCTGCGGCTGGCGGTCACCGTCGCCTTCGACCATCCCACCCCGCTGGAGCTAGCCCGCGAACTGCGCCGCGAGCTGCTCGGGAGCGTCCCTGACGCGGCGTCGGCGCGGACTCTTGTCCGGCGCCCGGAGCCAGCCGAGCCGATTGCGATTGTGGGAATGGCCTGCCGGTTGCCGGGTGGGGTGGCTTCTCCCGAGGACCTGTGGGATGTGGTGGCCGGGGGAATGGATATGGTGTCGGATTTCCCGGCTGATCGGGGTTGGGACCTGGACGCGTTGTCCGCTGCTTCGGACGGGGGCGATGCCGAGGCTGAAGGGGGCGGTCCGGTTGGGTCCTCCTTCACTCGGTCCGGTGGGTTCTTGAGGGACGTGGCAGGGTTTGACGCGGGGTTGTTTGGGATTTCGCCGCGGGAGGCGTTGGCGATGGACCCCCAGCAGCGGCTGTTGCTGGAGGCGTCGTGGGAGGCGTTGGAACGCGCGGGGGTTGATCCGCGTTCGCTACGGGGGGAGCCGGTCGGGGTCTTCACCGGCCTGATGCATCACGACTATGCGCGCGGAAACACCGTTGCAGCTGGGAGCCTCGAAGGCTATCTGAGTATCGGCACCGCCGGCAGTGTCGCGTCGGGCCGGGTGTCTTATGTGCTCGGTCTGGAAGGCCCGGCGATAACGGTGGACACCGCCTGCTCCTCGTCGTTGGTAGCGTTGCATCTGGCAGTGGGGTCCTTGCGGTCGGGTGAATCGTCGCTGGCATTGGCCGGCGGGGTAGCGGTGATGGCCACGCCGGAGGTGTTTGTCGACTTTTCGCGGCAGGGCGGGCTGGCCGCGGACGGGCGGTGCAAGGCGTACGCGGACGCCGCCGACGGCACCGGCTG
>NZ_CASGGV010000002.1:0-21704 GCF_949319125.1 Frankia sp. Hr75.2
GGTGGGCACCCTCGCCGAGATCGCGCTGGGTGGCATGCGAGCGGCAGCGGATGGTGTGCAGCGCCAGGTAGGCCGCACCCAGATCCGCGTCCGCCTGATCACCCGGCACGGTCGTCTCGGTCACCAGCCGGTCGAGCCGGGTGAACAGGTGGGCGACCCTGTGCCAGAAGCAGGTGGAGCGCTCGTGCGGGAGCAGGTCCATCGCCATCTGCCAGCCGTCGCCGGGCTTGCCGAGCATGCGGTCGCCGGGGACGACCACGTCGTCGAAGAAGACCTCGGCGAACTCCTCGACACCGTGCATCATTTCCAGCGGGCGGACGGTGATGCCAGGGGTGTCCATGTCGACGAAGAACGCCGTGATCCCGCTGTGGCCCGGCGCGGTGCGGGTGAGCAGCACGCAGCGCTGGGAGTACTGGGCCAGGCTCGTCCAGACCTTCTGCCCGTTGACCACCCAGTCGTCACCGCGGGGCTCCGCCCGGGTGGACAGCGACGCCAGGTCACTGCCCGACCCCGGCTCGGAGAACCCCTGGCACCAGCTCTCGGTACCGGACAGCAGCAGCGGCACCATCTCGGCCGCCAGCGCCGGCGACGCATAGGAGATCATGGTCGGGACAAGTACCTCGACCATCGAGTAGATGCCCGGTTCGGCCAGACCACGGCTGGCCACCTCCTCGCCAAGTACGGCGCGCAGGACCGCCGGGCCACCGAGGCCACCCACCTCGGCGGGCCAGCCGTGACGCATCCAGCCCGCGTCGTACAGGGCGCGACGCACCCGCGCGAGCTGAGCCACCTGCCCGTCAAGGGAGTGGTCAGGTCCTGGGGTCAGGTCGTTCTCGGCAAGCCACGCCTGGAGATCCGACCGGAAGTCCGCGACGTCCATCTCACGCGACCTCGGCGCGGAACACGGCAGCTACCGTTACGGGCTGTCGGTCTGCGAACTCGGCAGGTATCGGCATCGCGGTCCTCCCTGACCCGGCGGCGGAGGACCCGGCGCGGACGGCGGAGCGTACGACGCACCAGTCATCGGCGGCCGGCAGGGCTCCTACACACCACCCGACTCCTGGCCGCCCACCCCATTCGATTCTCACTGGATGAGAAGAAGATTCTTTTCGGTGAGAGGAAGCTATCACTACACCACGCCTCCCGTCACCGCCGTCACGAGCTCTTACCCTCCCCTGCGCCGGGACGGCAACCCTGCCCAGGTCCCAGGCGTGCGCCAGCCTTCCTGGAGAGATCTTGATGGCTGGACTGGGACGGGAGCAAAGCGTGACGATCGGCGGCGAGCAGGTGCGTCTGCTCGCGCCGTGCCGCATCGACGACCTGGAGACGATCTCCCAGCTCAAGGAGGAAGCCCGCGAAGCGGTCCACCGGACACGGAGGCCCGCGCGATGCTCCGCACGGTCCGTCGACACGTCGTATCCGATAACCCGTACCTCAAAATTAATGCACCCCATTTTCTCTTCCTACGCGCGTATCGACTTCGAGATATGTGTGGGGGTTGGTGATGCTGGTTCGCCCGAGAGGGCTGACCCACACGAAGATCCCTTCCTCTGGTTGGGTGACTTTCCAATGGCCGCGATGTTTCATCCGGTGGTGTCGGCGGCACAACGGGCCGAGGTTCCTGGTGAGGGTCCGCCCGTCCTCGGAGAAAGGTATGGTGTGATCGGTGTCGGTGCGCTGTGAGGGTCGGGTGCAGCCCGTGAAAACGCAGGTTCGGTTGCGGGCGCGAACATGGCGGACCTGCGCGGTGTTAGGGAGACGCCGGTCGGCGACCTCGACCAGACGCCCTTGTGAATCGGTCAGAATCCGCCGCCAGGTCGAGCCGGGCCGGTCGGCCATCTCTCTGGCGATTCGAGCGGGGATCGGGCCGTACCCCGGAATCTCTCCGGGGTCGTCGGACAGGCCGATCAGGGTCGTCACAGGTACGACGACCTGAATCTCGCACGGCATCGGCGCGGCGTGGCTGCCTCGGCCCGTGAGCAGGTCGACCAGCACGTCGGCACGAATCTGGTCGCGGGTCCGGTCATCCCCCACGGACCTGTTGTCACTGATGGAGCGGGCAGCCTGATCGATCCGCCGGTAGCAGGCCTCGGCGTCCTCCGCGGGAAGGACGGCGCCGAGCGAGCTTGTCCCGTCCTCGTCGGGCGAGACCCACACCCGCCGGTCCTTGCGCCGGGTCTCCGCCCGGTCCGCCGCCCCCTGCGGGTCGACCTTGGCCACGGCGCGCCGGCAGGCATCGGTGAAGGCACGCCGGTTCGGTCGCGCTCCTCCGGCGAGCACACACGCCTCGACCTCGCCCGCGGCGCGATCGTCAAGCGGGTGCACCGCCTTCTCCAGTGCGTGCAGCCGTTGGAGATCCAGAACTCCCGCCCTGAGTGCGTCGACCGCGTCCGGGAGACGCCGGGTGACCGTGCAGGCGAACGCCATCTGGGCCGTGGCCGACTGGGGCGAGACCGCCATCGCGGCGGCTACCTCTTCTGGTACGAACTCGTCGGACATCAGCGACTGCCCGGCGCCCGGCGGGAGCCGGAGGGCTGCGAACTGAGCCAGCAGGGTCAACAGACCCGCGTGGCCAGCCGCGATCACGCGCACGACACGAGAGATCTCCCTGAGCAGATCGCCTGCCTTCATGTCGAGCGCCTCGCGGGCAAGGAGGCCGCCGCCCGTCTCCCCCGCGTCTTCTTCTGGGCCGGCCGAGTGCGCCGTCGGCCTTCCGGTCACGGTGGCAGCCTCATCTCCGGGTACGGGCCGGCGGGCTGACCCGGCGGATGTGGCAGCAGAACCGGTCCTGGTACCGGGCGCGTGAGCGACGGTGCGTCGCCCACGCGGCGACGCACCACACCTCGAGCCGGGAACAGAGGTCACGGTGTCACCGCCTATCCATCAAACCGTTGGGATCGAACGTGTGTTCGATGCTATGACTGGCGGACGGGGAGAACAAGTGACTCGAGAGAGAGACCACGCCAAGTTCACGCAATCCTGCATATCCATCAGGCAATCTCGCGTGGTCGCAAAAATGGTATCGACAGATTTCCTCGAGCCTTGACTACGACGCCACTCGTGATACCTTCGAGATGTCTCAGGGCTCCCTAGAGCGAGACACTGAACATTAATTTTAAAATAGTGATCGATTCCCGAAGGCGCTAGGAGTCTGCTGACTCACCGGCAGGCAGCCGTCGGAAATCCTTGCGTACATCGTCGGGTGCGCGGGCGATGCCACGCTCGATATGATGCGCCGCCGACGAGTTCGGTTTTCCGTCCACCGTGATCGCCGTGAAGACCCACGCGGTAGAGGACGCCCTGCTACCGCTCCAGCGTTCCGGCCCGACGGGTGCCGGGCCGGAACGCACGGTCAGAGAGTCCGGAAGAGGCCGCCGTCGACGAGGATCTGCGCGCCGTTCACATAGCTGGCCGCAGCGCTCGCCAGGAAGACGCAGACGCCGACCATGTCTCCGGGTGCCCCAATCCGCTTCATCGGATTCATCTCGCCGGCCAGGCGCTTCGCGTCCGGGCCCCAGGCCTTGGTTATGTCGGTGTCGAACGCGCCGGGAAGCACCAGGTTCGCGCGTACCTTGGGCGACCACGCGCCGGCCAGCCCGAGAGTCAGGGCGTTGAGGGCCGCCTTCGCCATGGCGTAGGGGAGATCGCTCGCGTTGGGGCGCAACGAACCCGCCGTCGTCACGTTGATGATCGACCCGCCGTCGCCGGCCGCCATCCTCGATCCCACGAGGGCGCTCAGCCGGAACGGGCCGCCCGCGTTCACCGCGTGGACCTTGTCGTAGAGCTCCTGGGTCACCGAGGTGAGGGTGTCGTAGACGGGGGACATCCCTGCGTTGTTCACCAGGACGTCGCAGCGGCCGAACCTGTCGTAGACCGCGTCGGCGAGGCGGTCGCAGTCGTCCCACCGGCCGACGTGGCAGGCGACGGGAAGCGCCCGCCGACCGGTCTCGGCCTCGATCTCGGCGGCCGCGGCCTGGCAGGCCTCGATCTTGCGGCTGGCGACGACGACGTCGGCGCCGGCCGCGGCGAGCCCCCCGGCCACCGCGCGGCCGATCCCCCGACTGCCGCCGGTCACGACGGCGACCCGTCCGGTGAGGTCGAAGAGCTGGTCAGGTGTCTTCATCGTGTCGTCTGCCACCGTGCGAGTCTCGCCGATCGGCCGCTCGCATGGAGCGGGTCACCCCCGTGGACGAGGTCGACGGCGAGCCAGCGCGGACCGTGCCGCCGCGCACGCCGGTGGCACGCCGATGCCACTGCTCCCGGCCGCCGCACGCCACCCGCCGGCGCTCGGGCCCTTTGGCGGTGTTCAGGCGACGACGTCCGCCGGCCGGCGCCCGGTGGACGCCCGGACCACCAGCTCGGGTGCCAGCACGACCTGGCTGTGCTCATGTCCCGCGCGGTCGCGCGTCTCCGCCAGCAGCAGCTCGGCGGCGGTACGTCCCAGCAGCTGGCGCGGCCGCGCCACGGAGGTCAGCGGAACCGCCGCCACGGCGGCGAGCTCGATGTCCTCGTAGCCGGCCACGGCGAGATCGTCGGGGACGCGCAGGCCGAGCCGCGTCACCTGCTGCAACAGGCCGAGGGCGACCATGTCGTTGGCGCAGAGCACGGCCGTGGGACGTCCGCTGCCGGACAGAACGGCCAGTCGTTCCCCGGCCCGGCGGCCGGCGGCGACGTCGGCGCCGCGGGTGTCGACCCGCAGCAGGCTGTCCGGGTCGGCACCGGCGTGCAGCAGGCCGCGGCGGGCGCCGGCGAGCCGGTCGGCGACCCGCCACTGACCCGGGCCTCCGACGAAGGCGATCCGGGTGTGGCCGCTGTCGAGCAGATGGGACACGGCGAGCTCACCGCCGGCCACGTCGTCGACCGTCACCGAACAGATCCCCGGCCCGCCGGCGCGGTCGACGAGCACGACCGGTGTCCCCCGCCGCGCCAGCGACACCAGGGGCTCGTCGACCTCGCCCACCGGAGTGAGAAGGACTCCCTCGACGCGCTGCTGTTCGAGCAGGCTCAGGTAGGTCGCCTGCCGGCGGGACTCCTCGCCGCTGTTACACAGGAACACCGCCAGCTCGGCGCGATCCGCGACCTCCTGGACACCGGCGCCGACGTCGGCGAAGACGGGATTGGCGGTGTCGGGCACCACGTAGGCGAGCAGCCGGCTGCCGCCGGCCCGCAGTTGCCGCGCGGACTCGTTGCGGACGAAGCCGAGGGTGGCGATCGAGGCGAGCACCCGTTCCCGGGTGGGCCGGGCGACCAGCTCCGGCCGGTTGAGCACGTTCGACACCGTGCCCAGCGACACCCCGGCGTGCGCCGCGACGTCCTTCACGCTCGGAACGTCCGTCCCGGCCATCGCGCCCCCTCCGGTCGTCCCTGGCCCTTCCCCCGATTGTCGTCCGGATCTCCCCACGGTTGGCGTTGGCCATCTCGATGGCCTCAGCCGACGGTCGGTTCCTGGAAGACGTCGGGGATGCCGTCGGCGTCGCGGTCGACGGCCTCCCGCTCCGCCAGCCGGCGGTACACCCGGTTACGCGCCCGCAGCACGATCGAGGCGAGCAGTGCCGAGGCCAGCGAGCCGATCAGGATGGCGGCCTTGACGTGATCGTTCTCCGCTGTGTCGGCGCCGAAGGCCAGCTCGCCGATGAGCAGGGAGACAGTGAACCCGACTCCGGCGAGCACGGCGACGCCGGCGACATCCCACCAGGACAGGTCGGGGTCCAGCTCGGCCCGGGTGAACCGGGCGAGCAGGACGGTGGCACCCATCACCCCGATTGGCTTGCCCAGCAGCAGACCCATCACCACACCCAGGCCGGCCGGATCGGCCAGCGCGGCGCCGACGCCGCCGCCCGCGAGCGAGACCCCGGCGGCCATCAACGCGAACACCGGAACCGCGACGCCCGCCGAGACGGGACGCCAGGCGTGTTCGAACCGCTCGGACATCCCGGCGTGCTCGCCGGAGCGAGGGCGGGCCGGCACGGCGAACCCCAGCAGTACCCCGGCGATGGTCGCGTGCACCCCCGAGGTGTGCATGAGGGCCCAGGCGACGAGCGCGAGCGGGATGAGCAGCCACCAGCGGGTGACGCCGCGGTTCACCAGCAGCGCGAACACCGCGATGACCGCGAGGGAGCCCGCCAGCGGCGCGGGGCTGAGCCGGTCGGTGAAGAACACGGCGATGATCACGATCGCGAGCAGGTCGTCGACCACCGCCAGCGTCAGCAGGAACGACCGCAGCGCCGCCGGCAGATGCGTCGTGATGATCGCCAGCACCGCGACCGCGAAGGCGATGTCGGTGGCCGTCGGCACCGCCCAGCCCTCGGGGGAGCCGTCCACGGCCAGGCCGTTGACCAGCGTGTAGATGAGCGCGGGCACGAGCATCCCGCCAAGGGCGGCCACGATGGGCAGCGCCGCGCGACTCGATGATCTCAGATCGCCGAGGACGAACTCGCGTTTGAGCTCGAGGCCCACCACGAAGAAGAAGATCGCGAGCAGCCCGTCGGCGGCCCAGTGCTCCAGGTCCAGATGCAGGTGCAGGGACGCGGGGCCCACGCCGGTGTGGACGACGGTGGCATAGGCGTCCCGCCACGGTGAGTTCGCCCAGACCAGCGCCACCACGGCGCCCGCGAGCAACAGCAGGCCGCCGACCGTCTCACTGCGCAGGATCCCGGCGACGTACCGTGCCTGCGGCCAGGTCGGCCGGGCCAGCAGCCGCGGCCGGGACACCGACGAGCCGGAGCCCGAGGCAGGGCCGGGCGCGGGGGCTGGGGGAACGCTCGGCATCGGCTGGTCTCCTCGGTCGGCGCGGTCGCGCGGCGCCGCCCCGACCTCACGAAGGGTGACCATCCTGAACCGGTCGTCCCTGGCTGTGAGGGCGCGACGCGCCACCTCGCCGACCAGACTTCCCGGCACACCGGGACCGATCCTACCGAGCGCACCGCGACGCTGCCGGCCAACCGGGCGCGCCGCTGGATCGAGCCCGGATCCGGCGGACCGCGGCGGTCAGCGCGACCGCGGCGGCGCCCAGGACGTAGCCGCCGGGCCGGGCGTAGACGTCCTCGACGGCCAGGTCCCGGAACAGCGCCATGTACAACACATACGGGCCGACGGCGACCGCCGCCCATTCGAGCCGGCCGGCGAGGACGGCGAGCGCGACCAGCAGCACCCCGTACCAGGGCTGGGCCGGAGTCGCGACGAGGAAGGCCGCCCCCACCAGCCACAGCGCGCCACGCTCCACCGGCAGGCGGGCGGGCTCCGAGCGCCACACCGCGAGGACGACGCCGGCGAGCACGGCGCCCGCGGCCACCTTCGCCGCCGTCCCGGTCAGACCCAGCAGGCCCAGCAGGAGGAAGCGGTGTCCCTGCGCGTAGCCCTCGACCGACAGGTACTTCGGCAGGAAGCCGACCACGTCCGTTCCCACGGCCGCCACGTGCGGCAGATAGGACAGGCCGACGACCGCGGCCGCCGCGCCGAGGACGGCCACGGGGCGCCGCCGGGCGGCGGCGGGCAGCAGCAGCGCCGGGTAGAGCTTCACCGCCACCGCGGCGCCGAGCAGCGCGCCGGCCGCCGCCGCCGTCCGGGTGGTCGGGCGCGGGCGCGGGCGTGGACGCGCACCGGGCCGCGCGAGCAGCGCCAGCGCCGCGACAGCGAAGATCACGGCCAGGACGTCGACATGGCCGTCCATGCCGATGTCGATCCCGGCCGAGGGCCCCCAGGCGTAGGCCGCGGCCAGGCCGGGATGGTGGCCGAACCGCGGCAGCACCCGGATCAGCAGGCCGGTCAGCAGCAGCGACAGCACCGCGACATAGAGCTGGATCTTGTTCTCCCGCGGCGGCCCGGGCAGGTGGTGGACGGCCACGAAGTACGCCTGGGCCACCGGCGGGTAGATCGTGTGCGCGGTCGGGTAGTTGATCCGCGTGCAGCCGGAGCCGCGGCCGAGGGCGGCACAGCCCACCGGGTCGGGCCACAGCCAGCTGTCGCGGAGCCCGGCCAGCTCCGCGGAGTTGGTCGCGTAGTGGTACGGGTCGATGCCCGCGGCGGAGACCTTGCCGTCCCAGGCGTAGCGGTAGAGGTCGTCACTCATCCGCGGTCCGGAGGTGAGGGCGAGGAGGTGCACGGCCACCGCGCCGACCAGCAGCACGGCGGTGACACCGCGTCGGGGCGCGGCCCGGACGAGGGCGGCCACCGCGGCCAGAGCCAGCACCCACCAGCCGAGAGCCAGGTAGAGGACGGCCGGCCCGCCGGGCAGGGGCCCGGGCTGCGCGATCACGGCACACTCGGTGGCGAGCGCGCCGGCCAGCAGGACGACCGCCACAGCCAGCCATCGGCGCCCGGCGCCCGGCGGGTCGGCGGCAGCCGGCACCGGCCCCTCGTCCCGCGCTGGGCCGCCGAGACGGATCGCGTCGTCTCGGGTGCGGTGGGGGCTGACGGCCATGGGGCCAGCGTGCCCACGCTCAGACCCGCCCGGGACGACCGGCGCGCGACATCCTCGAATCGTAAGGAGATGATCAGCGGCCACGGCGGGCCGGCGTGCCTACGGTGCGCGCGTGGATCTCATCGACCGCGAGCTGCCGGCGCCACCGGAGCGGCTGCGCCGCGGGCCGTTCCGTCCCGGCGCCTTCAGCAGCCGCCTGCACGACCCGCGGCTGGCCTCGCTGCTCGGCATCTGGCTCGGGGTCGCGTTCGGCACGGCGTTCGCCACCGGGCTGGTCTCGCACTTCATGCAGCATCCGCCGGGCTGGCTGCAGTGGCCGTCCCGGCCGGCGTGGCTCTACCGGCTCACTCAGGGCGTGCACGTCGCCACCGGGCTCGCGTCCGTTCCGCTGCTGCTGGCGAAGCTGTGGACGGTCTACCCGCGGCTGTGGGAGTGGCCGCCGGTGCGCACCGTCGCGCACGCCCTGGAGCGGATCACCATCATCCCGCTGATCGCCGGGGCGATCTTCCAGCTCGCGACGGGCATCGCGAACATCGCCCAGTGGTATCCGTTCCGCTTCTTCTTCACCGTCACGCACTACTGGGTCGCCTGGATCACGATCGGCGCGCTGGTCGTGCACATCGCCACGAAGATCGTGGTCGTCCGGGCCAACGTGGGGCGCGGGCGGGCCGGGCGCGCGGGACTCACCGACCGCGTGAGCCAGCCCGAGCCGGCCGGCGACGGGCTGTCGCGGCGCGGGTTCGGCCTCGCCGTGGGCACCGCGGCCGGTGTGATCACGGCGACGACCGCGGGACAGTTCGTCCCGGGCCTGGGTGGCACGGTGCTGCTCGCGCCGCGCCGGCCCGATCTCGGGCCGCAGCACCTGCCGGTGAACCGGACGGCGGTCGCGGCCGGCGTGCTCGCCCTGGCCCGCGACCCCGGCTACCGACTGACGGTCGGCGGCCCGCGGCCGTTCACCCTGTCCGCGGCCGAGCTCTTCGCGCTGAGCCGGGCGACGGTGGATCTGCCGATCACCTGTGTCGAGGGGTGGGCGGCCGACGCGACGTGGACGGGGGTACGGCTCGTCGACCTGTTGGAACGGGCCGGGATACCGGCCGGCGCGACGGTGCGGGTCGAGTCCCTGGAAACCCGTGGCGGCTACCGGGCCAGCGAGGTCGACCCGCCGCACGCGCGTGATCCCAGGACGCTGCTCGCGACCCGGCTCGGCGGCGAGCCGCTCGACCTCGACCACGGCTATCCGGCGCGGCTGATCGCGCCGAACCGGCCGGGAGTCCTGCAGACAAAGTGGGTGCACCGGGTGGTGATGCTGTGACCGGCCACGCTGCCGACGACGCTGCCGAGGCCGGGGCCGGGGCCGCTCCGAGGCGAGGCGGCGGCCTCACGCGGCTTGCGGTGGCGCTGACGGCGCTCGGCGGGCTCGCGGCACTCGGCTACGGGATCGACGGACTGCTGAGCGAGACACGGGCCACCAATCCGCACAACTCCCTGCGGTGGCTGATCGCCGGCGTCCTGGCCCACGACGTGCTGCTGGTGCCTGCGGTCGCGCTGGTCGGGCTGCTGCTGAGCCGCGCCGTCCCGGGTCCGTACCGGGCGGTGGTCCAGGGTGCGCTGATCGTCTCGGGCTCGGTGGCGGCGGCGAGCCTGCCGCTCTGGCGGGGCTACGGCGGCACCCCCGGCAACGCGACGGTCGACGCGCTGCCCTACGGGCGGAACCTGCTGATCGTGCTCGGGGCGGTCTGGGCCGCCGCCACGGTCATCATGGTGTTCCGGCGACGGCGGTCCCGGCGGTCCCGGCGGTCCCGACGGACTGGACCGGCTCGAGGCATGTGACGTACCGACTCGCCCGCTGCCGCACCTCGGTCACGGTGAGCCCGGCCTCGGCCGCCAGCGGGCCGATGCCGTCCACTCCCACGGCGGCCCAGCGGAACGGCGCGCTGGCGAGGGCGGCGGTCTCCAACGTGGTCCAGTAGCACTCCGTCGGCCGTCCGGGGCCGTCGACCTCGACCAGGATCCTGCCGCCGGCGGCGAGCAGCTCCGCCGCCCGGAGCAGCAGCCGCGCGGGATCGCCGCCGATGCCGATGTTGCCGTCCGCCAGCACGATCTCGCGCCAGTGGCCGCTGCCCGGCACGGGGCCGAAGACGTCCAGGCACATCGCGGCCGCCCCCGCCCGGCGGGCCAGCGCGACCGCACCGGCGGCGATGTCGATACCGAGCGCCCGCACGCCGCGGCGGGCGAGCGCCGCGGTGATGCGCCCGGGGCCGCAGCCGACGTCGAGCGTCGGGCCGGCGCAGCCGTCGACCAGCGTCTCGTCGCCCGGGGCGAGCCCGCCGAGCCACAGGTCCAGCGGCAGCGGGCGGCGCCCGCCGGGGTGCGAGGCCCACAGCCCGTGGCCCGGTGCGCGCAGGGCCGCCTCGTAGACCCCGCGAGCATGCGGACGTTCCCTGGTCGAGTGGGTGGTCACCGCTCCCCCGCCGGTCTCGCCGCGACACCGGGGCACAGCCGCAGCTCGTGGACGGCGGCCGCGAACCGCCCGCCGGGAGCAAGCGCCGCCACCGGGGCCACGTCCGCGGCGGTGTCGACGTCCCGTAGGACGGGCAGCTCGACCACGCCCAACCCCGCCGCGCGCAGCCGGGCGAGCTGGCAGGCGCCGGTGTCCGGTGTGGACGTCGCCACTCCCCGCACGAGGCCACCGGCCGAGGCGCGCAGTCCCAGCGCCCACCAGCCGCCGTCGAGGGCCCGCCCGAGGACGGCGTCCGCGCCGGCGCGCAGCTCCAGCAGGGCCGCGACCAGCTCGTCCTGGCCGATCTGCGGAGTGTCCATCCCGATCAGCAGGGCGGGCTGCCCGCGGACGGCGTCGAAGGCCGCCGCCAGCCGGGTGTCGAAGGAGCCGGTGGCCTGGGCTACGACGGTGAACCCCGGCGGCAGCCAGGGGCCGGGCTCGCCGTCGAGGACGACCATCGGCCGGGCGCCCAGCGAACGGCAGGCGCCGGCGACCGCGTCGAGGGTGTCGGCGAGGGCCGCGGCCGCCAGCCGGGCGGCCTGCACCGGGCTGTACGGCGGGGTGAGTCTGGTCTTGACCCGGCCGGGCACGGGTGTCTTGGCGATGACGAGCAGGTGCGGCCCACCGCCGGAACCAGACCGCCTTCGATCAGCCCTCCCGGGAGCGGGCCGGTCAGGCACCGGCCGGTCGGCCGCCGGAGCCCGCTGGCCGCTCACGGCAGCCGGCGCAGGATCGCCGACATGTCCCGGACCGCGCGGACGGTGCCCGTGGCGGTGCCGGTGACCTTGGATTTCCCGCTCCGCGGCAGATAACGGACGTCGGTCTCGACGATGTTCCACCCGGCCGCGGCCGCCCGGGCGACAAGCTCCAGTGGATAGCCGAAGCGGCGGTCGGTCACCCTCAGGCCCAGCAGGTCGGCCCGGCGGGCCACCCGCATCGGCCCCAGGTCGCGGATCCGCACGGCGCAGCGCCGGCGCGCGGCGGCCACGACCACGGCGTTGCCGGCCCGCGCGTGCGCGGGCCAGGCCCCGGCGGTGACGGGCCGGCGCCGACCGAGGACGAGGTCGGCCGGCCCCCCGCCCGCGCCACCGCCGGGGCCCGCGGTCAGCAGTCTGACGAGGCGCGGCAGATCGGTGGGGTCGAGGGACGCGTCGGCGTCGCAGCAGCAGACGATCGGCGCGGTCGCCGCGAGCAGGCCGGCGTGGACGGCCGCGCCGTAGCCGCGCTCGGCGGCCTCGACCACGGTGGCGCCGAGCTCCCGGGCCAGGTGCGCCGAGCCGTCCGTGGAGCCGTTGTCGGCGACGATCGCGCGGTACCCGGCCGGCAGGCGCGACAGCACCCACGGCAGCGCGGCGGCCTCGTCCAGGCACGGGAGGATCACGTCGACCGCGCCGGGCGGCGCACCACTGTCAGCGACCATGGGCCGCACGCTAGTCACCGAACGTGCTCGCACTTCTTACGAAACGAGGACGGCCGGGGCTCGCGACGCTGGCCGCCGCGGCCGCGGCGGACCGAAGATTACGAATCCCGAACGTCCGACCGCGCCCGCCGGCCGGCCCGCCTCGCGCGTCTACCGTGGGCCCGTGGCCCGTGTCCTGCTCGTCGACGACGACACCACGGTGTCGGACGTCGTCAGCCGCTACCTGTCCAACGCCGGCTTCGAGGTGGACACCGCGGCCGACGGCTGGGCCGCGCTCGCCACCGCCGAACGGCGCCCGCCTGACCTGGTCGTCCTCGATCTGATGCTGCCGGGCCTGCCCGGCCTGGAGGTCTGCCGGCGGCTGCGGGCCCACGGCCACGTGCCGGTGGTGATGCTCACCGCCCTGGGCGCGGAGTCGGACCGGATCACCGGCCTGGAGACCGGCGCTGACGACTACGTGACCAAGCCGTTCTCACCGCGGGAGCTCGTGCTGCGGGTCCAGTCGGTGCTGCGGCGCACCCACGAGCCGCCGCCGGGTGCCGCGGGCCGTCCGGTGCTGCGCGGTGGCGGCCTGGTCGTCGACGTCGCCGGGCGGACCGTCTCCCGGGACGGCCGGGAGGTGTCGCTGACGGTCCGCGAGTTCGACCTGCTCGCGTTCCTGCTGCGGCATCCCGGTGAGGCGTTCTCCCGGGCGGTGCTGCTGGAACGGGTGTGGGGCTGGACGTACGGGGACACCTCTACGGTCACCGTCCACGTCCGCCGGCTCCGGGAGAAGATCGAGCCGGATCCGACCTCGCCGGCCGTGCTCACCACCGTGTGGGGCGTGGGCTACCGCTGTGACCTGGCCACCGTCGCCGGCCCGGCTGTCGGTGCCGACCCGGCCGCGGGCGGCTGAGCCGTGGGAGCGAAGCTGGAGATCGCCGCGATCGCGCTCGCCTGCTCGATCGCGGCCCCGGCGATCGCGGCCCCGGTGCTGCACCGGTTCCGCCGGGCGTCGCTGGGCGTCTGGGGAGCCGTGGTGATCGCGGTCGGCGTGATCGGGATGGCCGCCGGGGTCGCCGTCACGGCACGGATGATGTTCCTCTCCAACCATGATCTCGACGTCGTGCTCCTCGTCGTCGCCGTCTCCGGCACGGTGACCGCACTGATGATTTTCTGGCTCGGGCTGCCGGTCGCGCGGGCGTCCTTCGCGCTCACCGAGGCGGCCGGCCGGCTCGGTGACACCACCTACCGTCCGCTGGCGACGGAACCGCCCAGCGCCGAGCTGGCGGCGATCTCCCGAGCCCTCGACGCCACCCACGCACGCCTGCTCGCCGCCACGGAACGTGAGCGGGCGCTGGAGGCGAGCCGTCGGGAGCTGGTCTCCTGGGTGAGCCACGACCTGCGAACGCCCATCGCGGGGATCCGGGCCGTCGCCGAGGCCCTCGTCGACGGTGTGGTCGACGACTCTGAGACCGTCGCCGCCTACCACCGGACGATGGTGGCGAACAGCGAGCGGCTGACGACACTCATCGACGAGCTGTTCGAGCTGTCCAGGCTGCACTCGGGCGCCCTCGAGCTGAGCCTGGAGAACGTCCGCGTCGCCGACGTGGTCTCCGATGTGATCTCCACGGCCGACCCGATCGCCCGCGCCAAGGGCGTCCGGCTCACCGGGCGCGCCGACGAGACCGACCGCTTCGAGGTGGACGTCGTCGAGGTCGGCCGGGTGCTGACCAACCTGGTGGCCAACGCGATCCGACACACTCCGAGCGACGGCACCGTCGCCGTCGCCGCGACGGTGGTGGACGGGCGCGCCGAGCTCTCCGTCTCCGACGCCTGCGGCGGGATACCGGCGGCAGACCTCGGTCGGCTCTTCGACACCGGATACCGCGGCGAGCGCGCGCGGACACCACCGGGCGCCGGGATCGGGCTCGCCATCGTCCGGGCCGTCGTCGAGGCGCACGGCGGCGAGGTGAGCGTCCACAACATCACCGGGGGATGCCGGTTCGTCGTCGGCCTGCCCGTCGCGTCCTGATCCGCCGCCGGCGCGGGGCGCGGCGGCGCGGGGGTAGGGCGGCACGGCGGCGTCAGCGGTTCGTAAGATCCGGCATCGGAAACCGGCGGTAGCGTCCGCGACGTGCGCGTTCTCGTCACCGGCGGCGCCGGTTTCATCGGCTCCCACATCGTCGACGTCCTGCTCGCCGCCGGCGACGAGGTGCGCGTCCTGGACGCGCTGCTGCCGGCCGCGCACCGCCACCGGCCCGAGACCGACGACCGCGCCCAGTTCCTGGAGGGCGACGTGCGCGACGCGGGCCAGGTCCGCGCCGCGCTCGACGGGGTGGACGCCGTCTGCCACCAGGCGGCCATGGTCGGGATGGGCGTCGACCTCGCCGACCTGCCGGCCTACGCGTCGCACAACGACCTCGGCACCGCCGTGCTGCTGGCCGGGATGGTCCGCGCCGGGATCCCGCGGCTGGTCCTGGCGAGCTCGATGGTCGTCTACGGTGAGGGCGCCTACCGGTGCGCGGCGGACGGCCCGGTGCGCCCCGCCCCCCGGCGGGAGGCCGACCTGGCCGCGGGGCGGTTCGAGCCGCCCTGCCCGGCGTGCGGACGTCCACTCGAGCCCCGGCCGGTCACCGAGGACGCGCCGCTCGACCCGCGCAGCGTCTACGCGGCCACCAAGCTGGCCCAGGAGAACCTGGCCTCCGCGTGGGCGGCGGCCAGCCACGGAACCGTCATCGCCCTGCGCTACCACAATGTGTACGGCCCGCGGATGCCGCGGGACACCCCGTACGCCGGGGTCGCCGCCATCTTCCGCAGCGCGCTGGAGCGGGGCGAGCCGCCGGCGGTGTTCGAGGACGGCGGCCAGCTCCGCGACTTCGTCCATGTCACCGACGTCGCCCGCGCGAACGCGCTGGCGCTGCACCGGCGCGAGGCGGAGCCCGGCCGACTGACGGCGCTGAACATCGGCAGCGGCCGGCCGCGCACCATCGGTGACCTGGCGCATGCCCTCTCGCGGGCCCACGGCGCGGCCGAGCCGGTGATCACCGGGCGTAGCCGCGCGGGGGACGTCCGGCACGTGTTCGCCTCCTCCGACCGGGCCGGTGACGTCCTCGGTTTCCGGGCCGCCGTCGACTTCGACAAGGGCGTCGTCGACTTCGCCCACGCACCGCTGCGCACCTGACCAGCGCCGGGAAGGACGTTCTACCCGCCGGCACCGGGCCGAAGAGCGCTTCCCGCCCGACCCCGTGGTGAAGAAAGTTGCGGGGTGGAAATCCGACGATCCGCAGGCAGCGGATCAGGCGGGAAGGCGATGAGGGTCGTGACCGGTGATCACAGGACCGCCGCCGACGACGCGCGGCGGTCCAGACGGCTGGAGCGGGGCGTCGGGCGGCTGTCCGCGGCGCAGGAACGGGCGGAGGACTCCCGGTTCGACCAGGGGCTGGCCGCGTTGCGGGCCTACGCGCACGCCCAGGGCGACACCCTCATCCCGGACGGCTACCTCGACTCGGACGGCTTCCCGCTGGCCGCCTGGGCCGCCGGCGAGCGCATCGCCCACCTGGAGGGTGATCTCTCCGGCACGCGACGTGATGCGCTGGAGCGCATCCCCGGCTGGCGGTGGGAGCCTGTTCGGGACCGCTGGCATCGCACAGGAGAGGACCGCGTATGACCGCTCCGGCCGTCCACGACCAGGAACACGGCGATCACGAACACGGCGGCCTGGAGCACGGGCTCGACGAGGCCCAGCTGGACGGGCTGATCGCCTACTGGAACGCGGCGAACTACCTGACCGCGGCGCAGATCTACCTGATGGACAACCCGCTGCTGCGCCGGCCGCTGCGCCGCGACGACATCAAGCCGCGGCTGCTGGGCCACTGGGGGACGTCCCCGGCCCTGAACCTGGTCTACGCCCACCTGAACCGGCTGGTCCGCCGGACCGGCCAGGATGTGCTCTACGTGGCCGGCCCCGGGCACGGCGGGCCGGCGCTGGTCGCCAACACCTACCTGGAGGGCACGTACTCGGAGATCTACCCGAGCGTGTCGCGGGACGTCGCCGGGCTGACCCAGCTCGTGCGGAGGTTCTCGACCCCCGGTGGTATCCCGAGCCATGTCAGCGTCCCGACGCCGGGGTCGATCCACGAGGGCGGCGAGCTCGGCTACGCGCTCGTCCACGCGTTCGGCGCCGTGTTCGACCACCCCGATCTGCTGGTCGCCGCCGTTGTCGGCGACGGCGAGGCCGAGACCGGCCCGCTGGAGGGCAGCTGGAAGGGCGTCGACTTCCTCAACCCGTCCCGCGACGGCGCGGTGCTGCCGATCCTCAACCTCAACGAGTACAAGATCGCCAACCCGACGGTGCTCGGCCGGCTCTCCCGGGAACGGCTGAACCACCTGTTCGCCGGCCACGGGTACGACGTCCTGTGGGTGGAGGGGGACGACGTCCGCGCGGTGCACCGTGCGTTCAGCGCCGCGCTCACCACAGCGCACAGCCGCATCCGCGACATCCAGCGGACGGCCCGACGTCCAGGTGCCACCGTCACCGAGGCGCCGATCTGGCCGATGATCGTGCTGCGGACCCCGAAGGGCTGGACCGGCCCGCACGAGGTGGACGGCGTCCTTGTCGAGGGGACGTTCCGAGCGCACCAGGTGCCGCTGGCGGGGGTGCGGGACAATCCCGAGCATCTCGCCCAGCTCGAGGCCTGGCTGCGCTCCTACCAGCCCGAGCGGCTGTTCGACGCCGACGGCCGGCTGGTCCCCGAGCTGGCGGCGCTCGCCCCGGACGGCCCGGCCCGGCTCGGCGCCACCAGCTACGCCAACGGCGGCGTGCGCACCGAGCCGCTGCGGCTGCGCGACTGGCGGGCCCACGCCCTCGACGTCGACCCGGCCCGCCGTGGCAGCCTCGTCCACGAGACGACCCGGCCGCTGGGCGAGATGCTCGCCGACGTCTACCGGGACAATCCGACCACCTTCCGGGTCTTCAGCCCGGACGAGCTGGCCAGCAACCGCCTCGGCGCGATCCTGGACGTCACCGACCGCTGCCTGGTCGCGCCGATCGACCCGCGCGACGACCGGGTCAGCCCGGCCGGCCGGGCGATGGAGGTCCTCTCCGAGCACCTGTGCGAGGGCTGGCTGGAGGGCTACACCCTGACCGGCCGGCACGGCCTGTTCGCCACCTACGAGGCGTTCGCGATGGTGTCGGCGTCGATGGTGATCCAGCACACCAAGTGGCTCCAGGAGGCGAGCCGGCTGGCGTGGCGCGCCCCCGTCCCGAGCCTGAACGTCCTGCTGACCAGCACCTGCTGGCGCAACGACCACAACGGCTTCTCCCACCAGGGGCCGGGGCTCATCGACACGGTCGTGCCGCTCTCGCCCGGGGTCGCCCGGATCTGGCTGCCGCCGGACGCGAACAGCCTGCTCTCGGTCGCCGACCACTGCCTGCGCAGCCGCGACCACGTCAACCTGCTCGTCGCCGACAAACAGTCGCACCTGCAGTACCTGACCGCCGACGAGGCCGCCGAGCACGCCGCCCGCGGCGGGTCGGTCTGGGACTGGGCCGGCACCGAGACCGACCTCGACCGTGAGCCCGACGTGGTCCTCGCCGGGATCGGCGACGTGCCGACACTGGAGATCCTCGCGGCCGCGGACCTGCTCCGCCGGTACGTGCCCAGCCTGGCCGTCCGGGTCGTCAACATCATCGACCTGATGGCCCTGCTGCGCTCGGACCTGCACCCGCACGGGTTCTCGACGCCGATGTTCCGCGCGCTGTTCACCGACTCGACGGACGTCGTCGTCGGCTTCCACGGCTACAGCCGGGCCGTCCACCAGTTGCTGCACGGCCGGGCGAACCCGCAGCGGTTCCACGTCCGCGGGTTCACCGAGCAGGGCACGACCACGACGCCGTTCGACATGGTCGTCCGCAACGGCCTGAGCCGGTACCACCTGGCCCAGCTCGCCGTGGAGTTCGCCCGGACCACCCGTCCCGGCACCGACCGCCTGGTCAGCCACTGCCAGGACCAGCTGACCCGCCACGAGGCCCACGTCACCGAGCACTTCGAGGACCTGCCCGAGATCCGGGAGTGGACCTGGCCGGGCCGCGATGCCTGAGCCGGGCCGCGGGCTTGCGGGGCCGCGGGCTTGCGGGGCCGCCACCGGGCGGGGCGGACGTCTCCCGGAGCTCGCCGAAGGTCATGCCAGCAGGTGACCCCGCGCCGGTGAACGCTCTGACGGCGCGGGGCACCCTGAACTGCATGCGATGGAGCACCAGCAACGGTTACCGGGTCGAGGAGACGATCATTGCGATGGACGGTGGGCGGCGCGCTCGCGTCCTTCGCGTCACCCGTGACGGTCTGGCCGTCGGGGATTTCGCGGCGTGGGGTGAGCTGCTCGCCGACATCGACCTCGGCGTCCCCTTCGAGGAGTACGGCGAGGCCCCGGGCGCGGGCAGGCCGCCGGCAGCGGACCGCACCGCCGCGTGACGTGAGGAGCACTTCCACGCCGCGGTGCGGCTGACCCCGCGGTTAGCCGGCTGCCCGGACGACGGCGACCGGGCAGTCGGCGTGGTGGACGCACTGGTGGCTGACCGAGCCGAGGAGCAGCCCGGCGAACCCGCCGTGCCCGCGGGAGCCGACGACGAGCAGGCTCGCGTCGGTGGACACCCGGAGCAGGCCGGGCGCCGCCGCGTCCTCGACCAGCACCCGCTCGACACGCAGGCCGGTGTTCTCCACCTGTGCCCGCGCGACGCAGTCGTCCAGCAGCGCCTGCGCCGACTTCTCCAGGGTCGGGACGTCCAGCCCCGCGTACGCCCCCGGGTAGAGCGGGGCCGCCGGGAACCAGGAGTGCACGACACGCAGGCTGGTCTCACGCGACCTGGCCTGCGCCGCCGCCACCCGCACCGCCGCGACCGAGGCCGCGGAGCCGTCCACACCGACGACCACCGGACCCGTCGGCCGGAGGTGACCGGCCCGCACGACGACCACCGTCGACCTCGCCCTGTGCAGGCAGACGTCGGTGACCGAACCGGCGAGCAGGCGGTGCTTCCGGTTGGCCCCGTGCAGCCCCACGACCAGCATCTCCGCCTCGGCGGAGGCGTCGAGCAGCGCCTCGGCCGCATCCCGTCGCTCCACCTTCTCGACCATCGCGGTGGGCCGGGAGAGCTTGGCGGCGCGGCCGATCGCGGTCTGCAGCACGTGGTAGGCCGCGGCCTCGGTCTCGTGTTCGCCCGCCGTCCCGGCACCCGCCTTCTCCGCGCCCGCCGTCGCGGTCACCGAGGACACGGCGGGCGGGCAGTGCTTCGGATCCCAGGCGAGCATGACGGTGAGCGGGGAGTCCTGCCTGCGCGCCTGCGCCATCGCCCACCGCAGCGCCTCCTCGGCGTCGGCCGACCCATCCACTCCGACCACGATTCCGGCCATCCCACTTCTCTCCTTCACTGCGGGACATCGACGCGAGGGCATCTGTCAGGGATCCGCGTCCACCGGTGCGTCGGTCGGTGAACCCCTTCGGGGGACGGCGACGCCGGGCACCGCCCGGGTGTCAGTCGACGACCCGCCGGGCGGCGGCGACCGTCTCCTCGACGGACCCCGTGGTGTCGATCTCGAACGCGGCCGGCCAGAGGTCGGCGCGATCGGCCATCGCCGCGTGAATCACGCCCGTCGCGTCCGAGGCGTCCGCACCGGTCCCGCGAGCCCGCATGGACCGCCGGGACTCGATGCGGGCGACGGCAACCGGCGCCGGGGCCACACAGCGCACCTGCGCCAGGTCGGCGCCGGTCGCCTTCGCGGTTTCGGCGGCGAGTTCCCGGAACAGCCCGGAGGACCAGGATGCGTCGAGCACGACGCTCTGGCCGCGCTCCAGCGCCTGCCGCGCCCTCGCGATCAACTCGGCGTAGCTGTGCTCGGTCGCCTCGGCATCGTAGATCCCCGCACCGGGGGCGACGTCGACCGCGATGTCCGGGGCCAGTCCGGCCAGTTCCTTGCGCACCACGTCCGAGCGCAGCAGCACCCATTCGTCCTGCCCGTCGACCAGGCCGCTCGCCAGCGTCGACTTGCCCGTGCCGGGCAGCCCGCCGACCAGCACCAGCCGCACCCGGCCCCGGCGGAGGTGCGCCAGCGCGATGTCGGCGAGCCGGCGCGCCTCCTCGGCGGCCTCCGGATCGCCCTGGTGGTCGCGGATGCACGCGATGCGCACCCGGACGAACGCCCGGTAGGCGATGTAGAGGTGCTCCAGGGACGCCGGATGGGTCTCGCCGGAGAACTCCCGGTAGGCGTCGAGGAACGTCCGGGCCGCCGCCGGGGCGCCGAGCCGCTCCAGGTCCATCGCGAGGAACGCGACGTCGGCGAGGACGTCACCGACCCGCAGCCGGCGGTCGAAGTTGATGCAGTCCAGCACCCGCGGGCCGTCGTCCAGGCAGTAGATGTCGTCGGCGAGCAGGTCACCGTGCCCGTCGCGGATCCGCCCGGCGCGCTGCCGCTGTGCCAGCAGGGGCGCCCGGCCGGCCAGGTACCGCAGGGCCAGCCGGCCGATCTCGTCGACGGTGCCGGCGTCCAGGATCGAGCCGCGGAAGGGCGCGACGGCGTCCATCGCCTCCAGCCACAGCGCCTCCAGGTTGGCGAGCCCACCGGCCCGGGAGATCTCCGGCGAGGTCTCGCACCGCTCGTGGAACGCCGCCATCGTGCGGGCGATCACGCGCAGTTCGTCGGTCAGGTCGGCGCCGCCGCGCACCAGCTCCGACAGCCGGCGGTCGGCGGGCATCCGGCGCATCACGACCATGTGGTCGCGCGGGTGACCCTCTTCGTCCCGAATGTCGGCGACGCCGAGGTACACGTCCGGGGCCAGCCGCCGGTTGAGACGCACCTCGTCCTCGCAGGCCGTGAGCCGCGCGTGCCGGGTGCGGAGATCCACGAAGCCGAGGTCGACCGGCTTGCGCAGCTTGTAGACGCGGTCCTCGGTCAGGAAAAGGATCGCAGTGTGCGTCTCCACGGTCTCCCGGTTGTCCAGATGGAGTTCCGGGGCCGGCTGCTTCTCCGTCGCCCCGACCTCCAGCTCTCCAGAGAAATCGGAAGCGAGATCCGCTTTGTCCGGCACCGAATTCTTCTGAACCAGCATCCGATGTCTCCAGACGTGTTCGGGACGATATCGCCACGACCATCGACGTGTGGTTCACCGGTGCCGGCCGAGTGGTCCGGGCTCCGGGATCGTCCGTCGTGGTCCGACTCCCTCCACGGGAAACGATCCCCTATTCGGGCCGGGCCGTCAGGGGACGATCGGGACGCCGGGCCGGCGGACCTCCAGCCCCGTGACGACGGGACCTTCGGGCAACCCGCCCACCCATCGCCTGTGCGGGGGGCAGCCGGCGGCCACCCCCCGCACACGCCCGGGCTACTCCCCGG
>NZ_CASGGV010000003.1:0-21677 GCF_949319125.1 Frankia sp. Hr75.2
GGCGCGGAGGAGGACGAGTGGGGCGACGACGCCTCCTGGACGTCCGCCGAACTGGACGCGGCGCTCGCCGAGGCCGCCACCGCGGACGGCGCTCTGATCAGCGCGCCGGACGCCAGGAACCGCCGGCGGCTGGTCTCCGACCTGCTCTCGACCTGGTTCGCGAACACCTTCCGCGATCTGCGCGAGGACGCCGAGGGTTTCGTCTCCCTCGACGCCGGCCTCACCGAGATCGCCCGCCACGCGAAGGACCTCGGCTACGACGCCGTCGTCCTGTTCCTCGACGAGCTGATCCTGTGGCTGGCGAACAACATGGGTGACCAGGCGTTCGTCTCCCGTGAGGTCCAGAAGGTCACGAACTTCGTCGAGGGCGGGCATGGCGCCCGGCCGATCCCGGTCGTCAGCTTCATCGCCCGCCAGCGGGACCTGCGGGAGCTGGTCGGCGAGTCCATCGCCGGGGACGTGCGGCTGTCCTTCCTCGACGTCCTCACGCTCGCCGACGGCCGGTTCGACAAGATCGTGCTGGAGGACCGCAATCTCCCGCTCATCGCCAACCGGCGGCTGCTGAAGCCGCTGAACGCCGACGCCGCGGCGGCGATCGCGAAGGCGTTCGAGACGACGGCGAAGGTCCGCGCCGAGGTGTGGGACACGATGCTCGGCGGCAGCGCCCAGCTCGGCGCCGACCGGGACGCGTTCCGGCTCTCCTACCCGTTCAGCCCGGCGTTCGTGGACACCCTCGTCCACGTCTCCTCGGCCCTGCAGCGCAACCGGACCGCGCTGAAGCTCATGCGTCAGCTTCTCGTCCAGCACCGCGACGACCTTCGTCTCGGCCAGGTCGTGCCGCTCGGCGACCTGTGGGACGTCATCACCCGGGGCGCCGACACGCCGTTCACCGACGTCCTGAAGGCCGAGTTCGACGCGGCGCAGAAGCTCTACGCCCGCAAGCTGCGTCCCTACCTGCTCGACGCGGAGGGCCTCGACGAGGACACGCTGGCCCAGGTCCGCCGCGCCCAGGCCGCCGGCGGCGGCCCCGGTACCGGCACAGGCACAGGCACAGGCGTCGACCCGGCGCTCGCGACCAAGGTCCGCCGGTTCACCGCGGACGACCGGCTGGTCAAGACGCTGCTGCTGTCCGCGCTCGCGCCGAGCGTCCCGGCGCTGCGCAACCTGACTCCGCGGCGGCTGTCGGCGCTCAACCACGGCAGCATCACCAGCCCGATCCCGGGCGGCGAGGCGGGGCTCGTCGGCAAGAAGGTCGAGCGCTGGGCCGGCCAGTTCGGTGAGATCAAGTACGTCCCGGTGGAGGGCGGCGACCCGGGGGTCGGCCTGGAGCTCGTCGACGTCGAGGTCGACAGCATCCTGAACTCGGCCGTCGCCTACGACAACGGCGGCAACCGGCGCACCCTGGTGAAGCGGCTGCTCGTCGACGAACTGGGCGTCTCCGTCACCGGCGACGCCTACGGCGACCGGCTCGACTTCGTCTGGAAGGGCAGCAAGCGCTCCGCCGAGGTCATCTTCGGCTCGGTCCGCGGCGCGGAGCTGCGCGACGACCAGCTCGCCCCGCTCGACCCGGAGTCCTGGCGCCTTGTCGTCGACTACCCGTTCGACGACGCCGGTGACGGGCCGGTCTACGCCCGGGCGCGCGTCGAGCGGCTGCGCGGCGCGGGCGTCCAGCATCGGACGGTCTGCTGGATCCCCGCCGATCTGACCGCCGCGCGGCTCGCCGACCTGGGGATGCTCGTCCGCCTCGACCATCTGCTCGCCGGTGGCGGGCACCGGTTCGACAGCCACGCCCAGCACCTGAGCGCCGATGACCGACAGCGCGCCCGCGGCGTGCTGAAGAGCCGCCACGACGCGCTGCTGACCAAGACCCGGACGGTGCTGCGCTCGGCCTACGGGCTCACGTCGAAGGACGAGCAGGACGTCACCGCCGGCTTCAGTGACCACCTGCGCGCGCTGTGGCCGGGGCTGAACCCGGCGCTGCCGCTCGGCGCGTCGTTCCGCGAGGCCGTCCGGCGGCTGGTCGGGGATCTGCTCGCCGACCAGTTCCCCGGCCATCCCGACCTCGACCCCGACCGGACCGGGACGCCCGTCAAGCCGGCGGAGCTGAAGCTCGTCCTGGGCTACGTGACGAAGGCCGCGGAGGCGGACGGCGGCTCGGTGGAGGTCGCCCGGGGCGACCGGATCCCGATGCGGCGGATCGCGCCGGCGCTCGGGCTCGGCGTGATGCACGAGGTGCGCTTCGAGCTGGGCCGTGAGTGGGTCGACCACTTCACCCGCCGGGCCGCCCAGACCGCGGCCGCCGGGCCCGGCACGCCGGACGCCAGCGGCGTCGGCGACACGGGCGGCTCGGGCGGCTCGGGGCCGGGCGAGCTCCGGGTCGGCGACCTGCTGCGCTGGATCGACGAGCCGAGACCGCGTGGCCTCGACGACAACGTCGCGCATCTTGTCGTCGCCGCGTTCGCCGAGCAGACCGACCGGGCCTGGTACCGGTACGGCGGCCTGCTTCCCACCCCGCCCGAGCTGAGCGCGATCGTCAAGGACATGACGCTGCGCGAGCAGCCGCTGCCCGACGCCGCGGACTGGGCGGCCGCCGGCGAGCGCGCCCAGGTGATCTTCGGGTTGCGGCCGCCGGCGCTGCTGCGCGGCCGGTTGCTGCGCGGCTTCGCCGAGGAACTGGTCGGGAAGGCACGGCCCCGCCTGGCGGCCAGTCAGGAGCTGGTCGGCGCCCTGGAGGCTCGTGCCGGCGATCTCGGGCTCGACCCGCGCACCGGCCTCGCCGCGGCCGGCACCGGCAGCGCCGTTGGACCCGACGGTGCCGTCGGCACCGACGGGGCGGACAGCGCGGACGGGGGCCGGCTGCGGACCGCGCGGGCTGCCCTCGACCTGCTCGCCGCGCTCGACGACCCCCGGGCCGCGGCGGAAACCGTGCGCAGGCTCGCCCGCGCCGATCTCGCCGGCCCGGCGGCGCGGCTCGCCGTGAGCATCAGCCGTGCCGGCGACGTCGCCGCCGCGATCAGGGCGGCCCCCTGGGACGAGACGTTCGTCGTCATCGCCGGGCTGCCCGAGCCCCACCAGAGCGAGGCCCGCGAGATCCTCGGGCGAATCCGTGCCGCCGGCGCCGCCGACGAGCTGACCACGCCGCTTGCCGCGGTGCTCAGCAGTGCCCGCGCCGCCGCGACAACGCTTCTGCGCCGCGCCACTCAGGCGCCGCCCGGCGCCCTCGGCGAACCGAGGCCACCGATCACCCCGTCGCCCATCACCCGGCCCGCGGCCGGTTGGCAGCCGGCCGGCGTTCCGGGGGAATCGGGTGCCCGGCCGACCGCCGGGGCTGTCCCGCTCATGGTCCCCGAGCCGGGTCGGAGTCTCGCCGCGAGCAGCGGTGTGAGCTCCGGCGGCGGTGTGAGCTCCGGTGGCCCGGCGGGAGCCGGGGCCCCTCGGCAGTGGCGGGTCCGGGCCGGGGAGCTGGACGGGGCGCTCGCCGAGCTGCGCGCCCACGTCGGCGACCAGCCCGGCGAGGTCGAGATCATCTGGCGGCCGGCACCGTGACCGTCCTTTCAGCCCCCGGCAGCCAAGGTGCCTCGGCTGGCACGGGCGCCCCTCGGGTGACTCCGGCCGTCGTGCGGAACCGGGTCATCCGGCTGCGGCGCGCCGCGCAGAACGATCACGGCAGCCAGCCGCGCGTCCTGCTCGTCCGCGCCCAGCCGGTCTGGCCGGCGCCGGAGAAGCTGGACATCGGTGACCGGCCGGTCCGGGTGGTGCCGTGCGTGTCGCCGCTCGCCGTGCTCGAAGAGGTCACCCGCTGGGCGCGCGACCCGGTCGAGGACGGCTGGCTGGTGCTGCTCACCGACGCCGACGAGGAGTCGCTGGGCGACTCCGTCCTGGCCCAGGTCTACCGGCAGCGGATCGACGTCATCGAGCCGTGGCTCGCCGTCCTGGAGGACTTCGGCGCCACCCAGGCCGACCCGCGGCTGCGCGCCCCCGAGAACCGCTGGGTCGCGCAGGCACTGCTGGAGGCCCGCCCTCCGGCCGGTTGGCCGCGCCGGCCCGGCGGCCTGCTCAGCCGGGAGGACGCGCTGGCGGAGCTGGCCGCCGTCCGGCTCGGCCTGACCGAGCTCGGTCTGGGCGCCGCCGACCTGGACATCGCCACCCTGCTGCGCTGGACGACGGCACCCGGCGCCACCGAGGCGCTGCGCCGGCTCGGTGACGACGAGCGTGCCGGCCTCACCGACTACCTGGTCGAGCGGACCGGCCGCGCGGGACGGGCCCTGTTCACCCTGGTCGCCGCCGGCAACGGCGAGCGGGCGCTCGCCGTCGGCCTGGTCTGCGACTGCCTGTGGCCGCCGGCCCACCGCGACGCCGCCCACCCGCCCACGCAGCCCATGTCGCACACGCCGACCGCGGCGACCACACCGACCGCGGCGCCCGCGCCAGCCGCGCCGCCCGGCGGGGACGCGGCGGCGGTCGAGCGGGCGGTCGAACGGGCCAGGGTCCGGATGGAGCGTTACTTCGGCGATGTCCGCCTCGACGACGCGACCATGCGGGCGTTCGCCGCGGCCGTCCGTGAGGTGGTCACGACGACGCCGGTGGCCACCCGCCCGGGTGCGGGCCGGCTCGGCCTCGACGGGGCCGCCGGCGCCTCGGCGACGCTGCACCCGGATGACGGCCTCCCGGCCCTGCTCGACACCGCGGACCGGCTGCTCGGTGACCTGGACGCCCGGGCGGCCGGCGCCGCGAGCGACATCCTGCGGGCCGGGTTCGACCACCGGCTGGCCGCCGTCGCCGCCGCGGTCGGCGACTTCCTCACCGCCGCCGGGGCCGGGCTCCAACGCACGCTGCTCGCGCGGGCGGCCCGCGACGTCGTGGCCGCGGTCGGATCGCTGCGCGGGCACCTGCTGGCCGGCGTCGACCGTCCCGAGGTGGAACGGGCCGCGATGGCCGGCCGACTCGTCAGCTGGCTCGCCACCCAGCCCACCGGTTCACTCGCCGCCGCCCGCCCCGCGGACGGGCCACGCCCGGGCCGGGAGCGGGCCGACGGGCCGACGACGCTGGCCGGGGCCCTCGACGCCCACCTCGACGACGGTGCCTGGGCCGACATCGCGCTCGGCCACCTGGCTGCCGGCACCCCGGCGCCCGCGATCGGCACGGCGTACAGCGATCTCTACCAGGTGGTGGCCCTGCGTCGCCGCACCGTCGACGCGGCCTTCGCGCGGCTCCTCGCCCTGTGGACCACCACCGGCCGCCCGGCGGGGGCGGGCGCGCCGGGCGGGCCGCTGTGCGTCGAGGAGGTTCTCGACCAGGTGGTCGCGCCGGTCGTGACCGCCCGCGGCGGCCGGGCGCTGCTGGTCGTGCTCGACGGGATGAGCGCCGCCGTCGCCGCCCAGCTGGCCGCCGAGCTGCGGCGCGAACGCTGGGAGGAGTGCGACCCGCTGGGCTCCCTCGGCGGGGAGCCGGCCGGCCCCGCCCGCCGGCGGGCGGCCGTCGCCGTGCTGCCGACGGTGACCGCGACCTCGCGGACGTCGCTGCTCGCCGGCCGGCTGCTCACCGGCGACAAGGCGACGGAGAAGACCGGGTTCGAGGGCCATCCACGCTGGGGCCGGCGGACCGCCCGGCTGTTCCACCACTCCGATCTGCCCGGCGTGCCGGGCACCGCGCTCGACGGGGAGCTCACCGACGCGCTCACCTCGGACACCCCACTGGTGGCGGTCGTGATCAACACGGTCGACGACACGCTGGAGAAGGGCCGGCAGCGCGACGACGGCGGCTGGAGCCTGGCAGACGTCGGCCGGCTGCGCGCGGTGCTGGGCTACGCCCGGACCGCCGGGCGGGCAGTCATCCTGACCAGCGACCACGGCCATGTCGTCGACCATCGCGCCGAGACGCTGACCACCGACGACGCCGCGTCCGCGCGGCACCGCGTCCCCGGCTCGGGCGGCGGCGACTCCCAGGACGGCCACATCCTGGACGGCGACCTCCTGGAGGGCGGCCTCCTGGAGGGCGAGGTGACGCTGGCCGGGCCGCGGGTGCTCGCGCCCGGCGGGCGGATCGTCGCGCTCTGGGACCCGGCCGCGCACTACCTGGGCCGCAAGGGCGGTTATCACGGCGGTGCGTCGCCGGCCGAGGTGACGGTGCCGGTGCTGGCGTTCCTGCCGTTCCGCCTGTCCGCGGCGTCGACGAGCCGCAACCCGCCGCCCGGCTGGCGCCCGCTGCCCGACCAGCGCCCGCGCTGGTGGTCGCTGGAGACGACGGACCTCCTCGGCGGCCTCGGCGCGAGCGCCGCCGTGCCGGTCGGGCAGCGCGCCGGCGCCGTCCCGGTGGAGGAGGCCGGGGAGACGACGGCGCTCCCCCGCAAGCGGCGCAGACCCGCGGAGGAGCAGACCGGCCCGGCATTGTTCGACCTTCCCGCCGAGGTGCCCGCTGGTGGCCCGGCGACCGGTCCGGCGGCCACGGGTCCGGGGGCGGCCGGTCCGGCGGGCGCGGGCGGGGCGACGGCCGGCGGCCGGGAGGACCCCGTCGACGTCCTCGTCGCGGGGCTGCTCGCGTCCGAGCTGTTCCGGTCCCAGCTCGACGGGCTGGCCCGCAAGGTGCCGGTGGAGAAGGTCGAGGCGGCGGTGCGGGCGCTGCTCGACGCGAACGGCACCCTGGCGACGAGCGTCGTCGCCGAGCGGGCGCGCGAGCGCCCGGCGCGGGCCGGCGGCTTCGCCGTCAACCTGCAGCGCCTGTTCAACATCGACAACTATCCGGTGCTGGCACCGATCGACGACGGCCACACCCTGCGGCTCAACGTCGACCTGCTGCGCGCCCAGTTCGGGCTGCCCCGGTGACGGCCGGCCAGGTCAGCGCGGCGCGGCGACGGGACGTGCTGGACGCGCTGCGGCGCGGCGCGGTGCCGGCGGCCGGGCTGGACCTGCTCGCGGTCGGGCTGGACCGGTTCGAGCGCGTCGCCACCGAGGATCTCGCCGCCGTCGCCGCCGGCGGGTCGGTGTTCAAGGCGGTCCGCGGCGAGTACGGCTCGGGGAAGACGTTCTTCACCCGCTGGCTCGCCGACCGGGCGAAGAAGGCGGGCCTGGCGACCGCCGAGGTGCAGGTCTCGGAGAACGAGACCCCGCTGCACCGGCTGGAGACCGTCTACCGCCGGCTGACCGAGCGGCTGGCCACCGCGACGTTCCCGCCGAGCGCGCTGCGCCAGGTCGTCGACGGCTGGTTCTACGCGCTGGAGGAGGACGTCCTCGCCGCCGACGAGGCGACGGGCAGCGGTGCGACGGGCGGCAGCGGGACGGGTGCCGACGCGACCGGCGACGACGCCGCGGCGCTCGACCGGGCCGTCGGCGAGCTGGTCGACCGGCGGCTCGCCGACGTCGGCCGGACGGCGCCCGCGTTCGCGGCGGCGCTGCGCGGCTACCGGGCGGCGCTGGCCGCCGGCGACGAGGCCACGGCGGCGGCGGTGCTGGCCTGGCTCGGCGGGCAGCCGCACGTCGCGGCGGCCGCCCGCCGGGCCGCCGGGGTGCGCGGCGACCTGGACCATTTCGGGGCGCTCGGTTTCCTGCAGGGGCTGCTGGTGGTGCTGCGCGACAGCGGTTTCCGCGGCCTGCTCGTCGTCCTCGACGAGGTCGAGACCCTGCAGCGGGTCCGGTCCGACGCGCGAGACAAGGCGCTCAACGCGCTGCGCCAGCTCATCGACGAGGTCCACAGCGGCCGCTTCCCCGGGCTGTTCCTCGTCATCACCGGAACGCCGGCCTTCTACGACGGCCCGCAGGGGGTGGCGCGGCTCGCACCGCTCGCGCAGCGGCTGGCGACCGACTTCACCGCCGACCCGAGGTTCGACAACCCGCGGGCCGTGCAGCTGCGGCTGGCCGGGTTCACCGAGGCGTCGCTGGTCGAGCTCGGCGGACGGGTCCGGGGCCTGTACGCGGCGGGGGCGTCGGGCGACGCGGCCGGTCGGATCGAGGCGCTCGTCGACGACGCCTATCTCGGGGAGCTGGCCGGCGCGGTCGCCGGGCGGCTCGGCGGCAAGGTGGGCGTGGCGCCCCGGCTGTTCCTGAAGAAGCTCGTCGGGGACGTCCTCGACCGGGTCGACCAGTTCGACGACTTCGACCCCCGGCACGACTACCCGCTGACCATCGGCACGGCCGAGATGACCGACCTGGAACGCAACGCCGCCCGCAACGCCGCCCACGCCGACGCCCGCGCCGACGACATCGACCTGGACCTGGATTGACCGCGCGGCCGGGGGCTCCCGCCGCCGCGGCGGATCTGCTGCACCCGGTGGTGCTGCACCACATCGTGAACACCCTGCAGTGGCCCGGGCTGCGGCCGTTGCAGGAGGAGGCGGTCGCGCCGCTGCTCGCCGGTTCGGACGCGCTGCTGCTCGCACCGACCGCCGGCGGCAAGACCGAGGCGGCGGCGTTCCCGGTCCTGTCCCGGATGGCGGCCGAGAACTGGCCGGGGACGTCCGTCCTGTACCTGTGTCCGTTGAAGGCCCTGCTGAACAACCTGACGCCCCGGCTGGAGACCTACACCGGCTGGCTCGGGCGGCAGGCCGCCGTCTGGCACGGCGACGTCGCCGAAAGCCGGCGCAACCGGATCCGCCGGGAACGGCCCGACGTCCTGCTCACCACACCCGAGTCGCTGGAGGCGATGCTCGTCAGCCTCCGCACCGACCATCGCGGCTTCTTCGCCGGCGTCCGCACCGTCATCGTCGACGAGGTCCACGCGTTCGCCGGCGACGACCGCGGGTGGCACCTGCTCGCCGTCCTGGAACGACTGCGCCGGATCATCGCCGCCGAACAGACGGCGGCGCACGGTGATCGTGGTGTTCCGCGGAACACCACGCCCGTCCCGCGGGACGCACCGGATGGCCCGCCTGCCGCCGCCGGGGCGGAGCCGCGCTGGGAGCTGCAGGTCATCGGCCTGTCGGCGACCGTCGGGAACCCGGCCGAGCTGCTGCGCTGGCTGCAGGGCTCGGGCGCGGGCCGGCGCCCGGCCCACGTCATAGCGCCGGATCTGCCGACCGCCTCATCGGCCACGGCGGCCGGACCGGTCACGGTGCCGCCGGGCGAGGTCGAGCTGGACTACGTCGGGTCGGTGACGAACGCGGCGAAGGTGCTGGCCGCCCTGCACCGGGGCGAGAAGCGGCTCGTGTTCTGCGACTCGAAGAAGACCGTCGAGGAGCTCGGGCAGGCGCTGCGCGCCCTCGGTGTGGCGACGTTCCTCTCGCACGCGTCGCTGTCCGCCGAGGAGCGGCGCCGCTCCGAGGAGGCCTTCGCCCAGGCCCGGGACTGCGTGATCGTCGCCACCAGCACCCTGGAGCTGGGCATCGACGTCGGCGACCTCGACCGGGTCATCCAGATCAACGCCCCGGGAACCGTCGCGTCGTTCCTGCAGCGTCTCGGCCGCACCGGCCGCCGGGCGGGCACCACCCGCAACTGCCTGTTCCTCACCCTGACCGAGAGCGCGCTCGTGCACGCCGCCGGGCTGCTGTCGCTGTGGGGCCGCGGCTGGGTCGAGCCGGTCGTCGCCCCGCCGGAGCCCCGGCACATCGTCGCCCAGCAGGTGCTCGCCTACTGCCTCCAGGAGAACCGGATCGGCGACCGGACGTGGGCGGACGAGTGGAACGGCCTCGCGCCCTTCGACCGTTCGGCGGAGCCGATCGTGCGGCACCTCGTCCGCGCGGGCTACCTGGACTCCGACGGCGGCATGCTGTTCATCGGCCCTGAGGCGGAGCGTCGCTTCGGTCATCGGCACTTCTCCGAGCTGACCGCGGTCTTCACCGCGGCACCCGAGTTCACCGTCCTGCACGGCCGGGACGAGATAGGCCGCACCGACCCGGTTCTGCTCACCGACCCGGTCGAGGGCCCGCGGCTGCTGCTTCTCGCCGGCCGCAGCTGGCGGGTCACCCACATCGACTGGAAACGCCGCCGCTGCTTCGTCGAACCCGCCGAGGGCGGCGGCCGGGCCCGCTGGCTGACGTCCGCCGACGGCGTGCTGTCCTTCGAGCTGACCAGGGCGATGCGGGACGTCCTGCTCGGCGCCGATCCGCCGGTCCCCCTCACCCGCCGGGCGGCGGAACGGCTGGCGACCGTCCGCGAGAACCATCTGGACGTCGTCCACCCGGGCGGCACGATGATCGTCCGGACGGAGGACCTGACCGACATCCGCTGGTGGACCTGGGCCGGCGAACGCGCCAACCGCACCCTCGTCGCGAGCCTCGGCGACCTCGCCGACCCGCTCCAGGCCCCGACCGCCTCCTACCTGCGCCTACGCAGCGACCTGACCCCACCCGAGTGGAGGGCCGCGACCGCGGACCTGGAATCCCGCCTCTGCCTGCCCCACGTCACCGACGAGGCCCTGGCCGGCCTGAAGTTCAACACCGCGCTACCCCCGCGCCTGGCCGAAGCGACACTCGCCACCCGCCTCGCCGACCTCCCCGCAGCCACCACCGTCCTGCGCGAACCCGTCCGCTTCACGACCCTGGAAACCTGACCGCTCGTCCGAATGCCCGCTCCCGCAGCGGGCTCGCGCACAGCAACGCCCAGGCCGCCAGGGACGAGGCGTCCTTGATGACTCCTCCGGAGAGCAGGTCGCCCCACTCACGGTGGCTGAAGCGACGGGTCACGAGATCCTGCTCCTCCACGGAGAGCTCGCGCTGTCCGGGGGAGAGCTCGGTGGCCAGCCAGACCTGACACGCCTGGTCGGCGTAGCCGTAGGCGGTGAAGATCTGCCCCAGATGGTCGAGCCGGCCGGCCCGGAGCCCGGTCTCCTCCCGCAGTTCGGCCTCGGCCAGTTCCGCGGGCCCGACGTCCGGCCGGTCCTCCCAGGACCCCTGCGGGAACTCCCAGTAGCGGCCGTCGACCGGGTGGCGAAACTGCTCGACCAGCCACACGCCACTGGCGTCAACGGGGATGATCAGGGCGAAGTCCGGCTTCTCGACCACACCGAAAAGGCCGGGGCTGCCGTCCGCCCGAACGATGGCATCCTCCCGGACCCGCATCCACGGGTTCTCGTACGCGATGCGGGTGTCACGAACGACGAAACCTCTGTCGCCAGCTGGCACGGTCTCCTCGCTTCGGTGCGGTGCCCACCGCGGCGGCCGGGCCATGCGGACGACGGCTGATGGCCGCGGACGACGACCGATGATCGCGGGCAGGCCGACAAGTTCGACGTCGCGTTCCCACAGTAGGCGGGCCAGTCGCGGGGGCCCGGAAGGCTCGAACACCGACAAGTCACGTTGACGCCGCTCGCAGGTGCCAGCAAGGTGACGATGATCGGCTCGGCCGCGGTCAGCGATGGGCTTGTTGCGCTGGGCGCCTCGGGCCAGGACGACGGGGGACGGGGTGTGCTGGCACCGCTGACAGAGGCCGACCCCAGGAGCGTCGGCGGGTACCGGCTGGACGCGCGGCTGGGCTCAGGTGGCATGGGCGCCGTCTATCTCGCGTTCGGCGCGGACGGCCAGCCGACGGCACTGAAGATCATCCGGCCCGATCTGGCCGCCCACCAGGAGTTCCACGCACGGTTCCGCCGGGAGGTGGCCGCGGCGCGGCGGGTGCGTAGCAGTTTCGTCGCCGAGGTGCGGGCCGCCGATGTCGACGCGGATCCACCGTGGATGGCCACCGAATACGTGGACGGCGTCAACCTCGCCCGGGCCGTGGTGGAGGAGGGCCGTCTCGATGAACGCCGGGTGGTCAGCCTCGCCGCGGGTCTGGCGAGCGCGCTCGTCGCCGTGCACCAGGTGGGGCTCGTGCACCGCGACCTCAAGCCCGCGAACATTCTGCTCGGACGGGATGGTCCGAAGGTCGTCGACTTCGGTATCGCCCGCGCCCTCGACGAGACAGCGCTGACCGACACCGGGAACGTCATCGGAACGGCCGCCTGGATGGCACCCGAACAGCTTCTCGGCGAGCGCGCCGGCCCCGCGGCGGATGTGTTCGCCTGGGCCCTCTGTGTGGCCTTCGCGGCGACCGGACGCCAGCCGTTCGCTGGCGAGCCGGTGAACACGCCGGTCGCCTCCGCGCTGCGCCGGTTGAACGCCGAGCCCGACCTCGACGGCGTGCCGGAAGCCCTGCGACCGTTGCTGCGACGTGCTCTGGCCAAGGTCCCCGGCGAGCGGCCGAGCGCGATCGAGCTGGTCGCCGAGATCCTGGAACGGGACGTCTCCGACCTGACATCCGACCTGACCGGCACCGAGGCGGCCGTCCGCGGGTTCGGCGGCGAATGGGCGCGCCCGCTGGTACCGCAGGTCCCGGTGCCCCGGCCGCCGGACCCGCTTTCGGACCCGAATCCCGCGCCGGACGAGGCGTCACCGCCAGAGCCGCCGCGGCTGCCCGACCCGCCGTCACCGCCGCCTGGCCCGCCATCACGGCTGAGGGACATCCCCTCCCGCTGGGTGACGTGGCTCGTCGACTCGATCGGCCGCCGCCCGTCGCGCGCTCTGGTGCCGGCCGTGGCGGTGGCGGCGCTGCTGGTCGCGGGCGCGGGCCTGGCGATGCTGATCGCCGCGGGCCGTCCCCCGGGGAACAGTCCGGTCGCGGGCGGCACCGCCACCCTTCGCCCCGGGTCCGATTCCCGGTCGTCCGCTCCCTCCACCGACCGGACCGGACCGGACCCCACGGCCACCGCGACCCCGGCCCTGCCGAGCGCGGGTCCTCCCGGATCGCCAGCAGCCGGCGGCAGCACCCCGGAGGGAGCTTCCGGCGCCCCGGATCTCGGACAGCCGCCGCGGCGCTCCGCAACCGCCGGACCCACCGCCGCACCCACGGCCGGCGCGCCACCGCACTCGACACCGACGCCGACACCGAACCCGCAGGCACCAGACCCACAGGCGCCAGGCCCGCCCGCGCAGGTCCCGCCGGCACCGCCCGCCACCCGCCCGCCGCCCGACCCGGACGGCGGGACGACCAGCCAGCTCGTCCTGCACGGCGCCGGTGGCACTGCCGGCTGGGTCTGGTTCAACAGTGGAACCGCCAACCTGGAGAAGGGTCGGAACTCCTTCACGGTCAAGGACGTCGCCTGCGGCGATGCCTGGAGCATCTACGTCCAGTACGCCTACCAGGATTCGCAGGGGAACCCGCGTGAGGGCAGCAAATATCTTTCCGGGGACTGCGACCCCGTCGAGTGGTCGGGTTCCATCGCCGGCGCCCAGTCGGAGATCCTTTCCTTCCGGTGGCGGGGCTGCAAGTGGGACACCAACCACCAGAGTGCCGACACCTGCGAGTCGTGGATCACCTCGACCCTGCGCTGAGGACCCGAGCCACCGAGACCGGCGCCCCCACCGTCATGCGCGAGCCCGCGCGCTTCGCCACCCGGAGAATCTGACCAACGCGGCGCCCTACTACCGGGCGCCACCAGTTCGGCCCCGTCCGGCCGCGACGAGCGCGGCACGGCAGGCGGCGACCCCCGCCACCGCGTCACCGACCACCGGGACCGGAACCGGCGCTGGCGCTGGCGCTGGCGCTGGCGCTGGGCGGACCAGGCGGTACCGGTTCGACCGGCGGCCGCCACCGAGCTCGGCGACCAGGACGCCGGCCGCTTCCAGGGCGCGCAACGCGCGCCGGGCGGTGGACACCGACACCTCGGCCCGCGCGGCCAGCGTGGGCATCGACGGGAATGCTCCCGACCAGTCCGCCGCGTCGAGGTAGTAGGCGATCGCGAGCAGGACTGAACGCAGGACACGCACGGACACGAGCCGGCCGCCGACGGCGGTCGGGACGAGCGTGAGCGCGCGAACGTGGGAGTACATCGCGGAGACGGCGGAGCGTTGTGGAATGCTGGATGGCACGGTTCGGGCTCTGGTTTGGCAGGGTTCGGATCGAGGCCCCGTTCCGGTGCTGCTAACACCGGGCGGGGCCGCCCCACTGGGAGGGATAACCCACAGTAGCGGGTTAAATCAGCTGCACCCGCCAGGCTTTTGCTGTGACCACAACTAAGCCACGTCCCCGTGTGGACGACGAACGACATCGCCGCGTGGCTCGGCGTGGGAGCGGAGCAGGGACGCCGGATCGTGAGCCACCCCGACCCTCCCGGACCGCCTTCCACGAATCAGTCATTTTTATTTATAAATTTGCATTTCCGAACAGGATCTGGCTCGTCAAATCATCGAGGCCGAGCAGCTGCACATGGCCACCGAGGCCGCCACGACAGGCCGCTGGCGGTCGCCGGAACCGTCCAGTGCAGGATCGGCTCGGCCGAGTCGCTGCTGATCAGCGGCGGCGGGGAGTCGCACGGCGCCTCGGTGGGCGTGGGCGGGCGCTTCTCAGTCGTCTTCGCCAATCCTTCCGTCCCCAGCACCGCGACCGTCCAGGTGAGATGCGACGTCGCGGGCCAGCGGACGTATCACCCGACCAGCTTCCTCCTACGTCACCCGGTGGTCGGCCAGGTTCTCAACGTGAGCCTCATCGCCTGACGACCCGACCGGTGGGTGGTGCGCGCAAGTCCCGGCGCACCACCCACCGGTGGAAATCGCGTGCGCCTTTCACCTCGACCAGTCTCCCGGGTGGGAGACTGGCGACACAATGAAAAACGTGATCACTTCTTTGGACAGGCCGGCGAACCCGCCCTGGCAGCCGTTACAGGCCAAGGGGTGGAAGCTGTCGGACAGTCCCGAGCTCCTGGACCGCCACCAGGTGTGGAGGTGGTTGTCGCTGGAGGCCGCCTGGTCGCGTGGCCGCAGCCAGGAGGCTGTGAACACCTCGCTCGACCATTCCCTCACCGTGGGCGTCTACGATCCGGCTGGTCGGCAGCGGGGAGTCGCCCGTTGCGTGACCGACCGGGTGGCCGTCGGATTCATCGACGACGTCTACGTCGATGCGGACCATCGTGGCAAAGGTGTTGGGCGCTGGCTGGTGTGCGGGCTGCTCCAGCATCGACTGCTGCGCGGCATCTCGCAGTTCACGTTGGTGACGGAAGACGCGCACGCCCACTACGCCGCGAGCGGATTCACGCCCCTGACCAAACTCCAGCGATGGATGCAGTGGCGACGCGACACCGGCTCCGCGTACACGCCCGATCCCTGGGCGCCAGGCTCCCCGCCCAGCTCCGTCAGCTGAGGTGCCGACGTTGAGCCGCTCGCGCATTCGTCCTCCGCGAATCGGTACGCGTCGCAGCGTGGTGAGTGACACTCTCTGCGACAGGCGCATTCCGAAACGGGGGTATCGCGGCGATGGAGACGGATCTGTTGTTCGCGCGGCACGGTGAGGCGCACTGCAATCTCAGACGTGTCGCGGGCGGCGAGATCGGCTGCACCGGACTGACGGAACGCGGCCGTGACCAGGCGCGGCAGCTCGGCAGGCGGCTTCGTCGAATGCACGACGACCAGCCTTTCGACGCCGTCTACGTCTCGTCGAGGCGCCGTGCCCGGGAGACCGCGGAACTCGCCACCGGCGGGCTCGGCGTGCCGGTCACCGTCGAGCCGGCACTGGCGGGGCCGCAGCACGGCGTCGCGGACGGCCGGCCTTGGACGGAGATCTGGGCCGCGTTCGGTGCCAGCCCCGGCGACGAGCCGGACCGGCCGTTCGCCGAGGGCGCGGAAAGCTGGAACCAGTACCTCGCCAGGGCGATGGCAGCTCTGGGAGAGATCATCGAACGACATCCGGAGCAGCGGGTGCTCGTCGTCGCGCATGCCGAGACCGTCGAGGCCGCCCACACACGGTTCCTGCGGCTGCCGTCGCGCCCAGGGGTCGGTTTCGCCGTGGCGCACTGCTCGATCACCTGGTGGTCACACCGCGCGCCGGAGTTCGGGGCGGCACGCTGGCAGCTCGTCAAGCACAACAGCACCCGACACCTCGATCAGATCGAGTCCGCCCATCTCACACCCGCGGCGCGGGAATCCGGCCCCTGACGGGCAGTACGCGGCCATGTGCCTGAACGGCTCGACGCCGCTCGACCCGACATCCCCCGCCGCCGTGGGCGGGCCTGGTGCGAAACACGTCTCCTGGTTTCTTCCGCGGCCGTGCCCCTGCCATAAACCGTGCTGTGTGCATAGACATTTCCAGGCGTCGAGCAGATGACGGATGATCCGTCGAGACGGGACCTGGGATCGCACTGGCCAACGGGCCGTGAACGCTTTCTGGATCGCACCTCCGGTTGCTTCGGCAGGTCGTAGGAATCATTCATGAGCCAGGTGAGCCGACGGTCCGTCGTTCTCGGCGGAATTGCGGGCGTGGGAACGGTGCTGGCGGGCGCCGCGGCGGCCCGTGCCGCCTCCTATCCGTTCACGCTGGGCGTCGCCTCGGGCGAGCCCAGCGCGGACGGATTCGTGCTGTGGACCCGCCTCGCGCCCAGGCCCCTCGCCGCGGACGGGCTCGGCGGCATGTCGAGCGGCGCCGTCACCGTGGAGTGGCAGGTCGCCACGGACCAGTACTTCACCCAGATCGCCGCCAGCGGCTCGGTCTCCGCCGTCCAGGCCTGGGCGCACAGCGTGCATGTCGAGGTCGGCGGCCTGCAGCCCAACCGGGAGTACTGGTACCGCTTCCGCGCCTCCGGCCAGATCTCGCCGGTCGGCCGGGCCCGGACCGCCCCGGCCGTCGGCTCCAGCCCCGCGTTGAAGATGCTGTTCACCTCGTGCTCGCACTACGAGGCCGGCTACTTCACCGCCTACCGCCGGATGGCCGAGGAGAACCCGGACCTCATCCTGCACCTCGGCGACTACATCTACGAGGGCGCGGCCGGGTCCGGCGTGCGCTCGCACGTGCCCAGCGCCGAGATCAGCTCGCTGGCCGACTACCGCGTCCGGCACGCGCTCTACAAGTCCGACGCCGACCTGCAGGCCGCGCACGCCGCCGCGCCGTGGATACCGGTCTGGGACGACCACGAGGTCGAGAACAACTACGCCGACCTCGTCCGCAACGACACCAGTCCGGCCGGCGACTTCACCGCCCGCCGGGCGGCCGCCTACAAGGCGTACTACGAGCACATGCCGCTGCGGTCGGCGCAGGTTCCCGTCAACGAGAACCTGCAGCTCTACCGGCGCCTGCGCTGGGGCAGCCTGGCCACCTTCCACATGCTCGACACCCGGCAGCACCGGGACGACCAGGCGTGCGGTGACGGCACGAAGGTCTGCGCCGCGGCCGACGACCCGGCACGCACGCTGACCGGGGCGACGCAGGAGGCATGGCTGCTCGACGGCCTCGGCCAGCGCCTGGGTACCTGGGACATCATCGGCCAGCAGGTGTTCTTCGCCCAGCGCCTCGCCGCCGCCGACGGCTCGAAGAGCATGGACGCCTGGGACGGTTACACCGCCAACCGCGGCCGGATCCAGGCGGGCTGGCAGGCCCGCGGCAACACCAGCACGGTCGTGCTCACCGGAGACGTCCACCAGCACTGGGCGGCCGACATCATGGACGACTACGCGACCCAGAACAAGGTGATCGGCACCGAGCTGGTGTCCACCTCGATCACCTCAGGCGGGGACGGCGCCGGTGCCGGGACCGGCCTGTCCAGCCTCAACCCGCATGTGAAGTTCAACTGGAACCGGCGCGGCTACGTCCGCACCGTCACCACACCCACCCAGATGACGGTGGACTTCCGCGCGCTCAACCAGGTCACGGTCCGTGGCAGCGCGGCCACCACCGTGCAGAGCTACGTGATCGAGGCCGGCAACCCCGGTCTCCAGACGGTGTGAACGGGGCAGGCATGCGCAGGCACAGCACCCGCGTCGCGGTCGTCGGGGCCGCGGCGGCCGTCACCCTCGCCGGGGCGCTCGTCGGCACGGCGGCGGCGGACGGGACCACGGCGACCGACGTCACCTGGACGGCCGCCAACTCCGACGCCACCGGCGACCAGGACAACGCGGAGGTGTCCGCGACCCGCAACGGCTACACCGCCGTGGTCTGGGAGGACGACCGGGATACCACGGCCCCCGAGGACACCCTTCACACCGAGGTGTACCTCCGCCTGTACCGCGACGGGACGTCGCTGTACGAGAAGAAGCTGTCGGCGGGCGGGAGCGGCGGCTGGCGGCACGTCCAGCCCGACGTCGCCCTGCGCGAGGACGGCACCGCGGTGGTCATCTGGGCGGAGGACCCTGACGGCAACGGGTACTACAACATCGCCGTGCGTGCGGTGAACACCGCGGGCACGGTGACCGGCTCGGCCCAGGCCAACGCGAACGCCGACGGGCAGCAGCTCAACGCGCACGTCGCGGCGGACCCGGACGGCCCCGGGTTCGCGGTCGCGTTCGAGGACGTCCAGGGCACCGCGGCACCGACCGTGCGGGTGTCCGGGTTCGCGTCGGTGTCGGCCAGGACCTACGAGGTCCAGGTGCACGCGACGGGCGGCACCCACCGCCGGCCCGACGTGGCGATGGACGCCGCGGGCAACGCCGTCGTCGTCTGGGACGAGGACGGTGACGGCAACGGGTCGTTCAACATCGGCCGGAAGATCCTCACCTCCTCGGGCGGGGTGAAGGCGGCCCAGTCCGTCGCCAACGTGACGACCGCGGGGAACCAGCTCCACCCGTCGGTGGCCGCGAACCTCAACGGCGACCAGGTCGTCGCGTGGGAGACCGACCAGAACGGGAGCGCGCAGGTCGGCGCCCGTTCCTTCAGCGCGGCGAACGCGGCCGGACCTGAGGTCGTCCTGCCCGGGGCGGACCCGCAGACCGGCATCGACGACCAGCGCAACGCGGTGGTGTCCTGGGGCGAGTCCACCGACGTCCACGCCCAGGGCCTCAACCCGGACGGCACGGTCACCGGCCGGCTGCCCCGGCTGCGGGTCCACAGCACCGTCGCCGGCAAGCAGAACGAGCCGGCGCTCGGCGTCAACCCGTGGGGCCAGATCGTGATCGCCTACACCGACGACAACGACGGCAACGGCTTCGACCAGGTGTATCTGGGCACCGGCCTGGTCGACAGCACCTGGTGAACAGGGGGCCGGCATCGATGGGGATGATCCGCGCTAACGTGCGGATAGGGTTCCACTCCGTGGACGTCGGCTGTAGCCACCGCTGAGCCGCATCCGGCGAGGAACACGAGAAGCCCGAGACCGAGGACCCGCCTGTGCATCCGACGCCGCTCGACCCGCCGTCCGCCAGCCGGACGTCCCTCGGACCGGCCGGAGGCGGGCCCGCCTCCGGTGGGCTGGAGCGGATCCGCGGGCAGGTGGTGTTCGACAGCGCGTGGTTCCCGCTCCGGGAGCACGGATCGCAGGGCTTCTCCCGGATGGGCAGCCGCCGGCTGGTGCTCACCGACCACCCCGCGGCCTACGTCCATGACACGAACGTCCTCGGTGGGGCCACCACCGTGACCGCGCTCGAGCCGGCCGTCGACCCGGGCGCGACGGTGGAGCTCGTCGAGCACAGCGGCCGCCTCGTCGTCGACCTGCGGCTACCGGCGGGACGGGCGTTCGCCGCGTCCACCGTGGCACCGTTGCCGACCGAGGCGCTCGCGCTGCTCACCGGCCTGCGGGGCGCGCTGCTGGCGGACGCGGCATCGACGTCCTTCGTCAGCCCGTGCGCGGTCTCGGTGACACCGCTGTACGAGGCCGAGCCCACCGCGGCCGCGCCGTCCGCGATGGAGGCGACACCAGCCGTCGCCGCGCCGCGGGAGCTGACGGCGTACGTGGTCGTGCGGGGCGGGCGGCTGGAGCTGCGGGCCCGCGGGCGGGCGCTGCTCGACTGGCCGCTGAACCGAATCGGCGTCGGCCCGGGCGGCCCGAGTGTCGCGGTGGTCAGCGGCGGCGCCGTCCTGGACGGCCGGTTCCTCACCGGAGTCGTCCTGCACCTGGTCACCCCGCAGGTGCTGCACGCCTTCCTGGCGGCGGCGGCGGGAACGGGGACGGTACGGGCGGACGCCTCGGACGCGCCGGCCGCCATCGGGACGTCGGCCCCGGTGTCGGCGCGGGGCCTGGCGGGAGACGCCGAGGTCACCAGGGTCGACTGCGTGCTCGACGACACCGCCCTCGAGCTGCAGGAGCATCACAGCGCCCGGGTGGTGGCCAGGTTCGACCTGTTCGACTCGCGGCTGCGCGTCGCCGGGTCGGCCGAGCGGTTCGTCGTCGTCGACCCGGAGCACGGCCCGGTGACGGTGCAGAGCGAGTCGGCGGTGTTCGGCCGGCGCCTGCTGGAGCATCCGGCGCTGCGCACCGCCGCCGAGCGAACCCTGGCGGACGGCCCGTACCCGGCCGAGCTCGCCGACGGCCGGCCGGTCGTCTGCGCGGTCGGGCCGGACGCGCTGCGGGTCCGCGGTCCCGGCCTGGAGCTGCGCCTGCCGTTCACGGCCCTGCGCGCGGTCGAGGGGACGTCCCAGGAGCAGCGGGCCGGTCTGCGGGTGGCGACCGGCGACGCCGAGGTCTCGATCGTCGGCCAGCTCGAACTGGTCCGCGCGGTGCACACCGACATCGTGGCCGGCCGGCACGCCACCGCGGGGCCGCGGGCCGTCCCCGACATGCTGCGGGCGGCCGTCGGGCTGGAGGAGGACTACTTCCTCTATACGATCTTCGGGCCGTTCTACGAGCTGCACGCCGTGCTGCTCGGTGACGGTACCGCGGCCGAGCTGGGCCGGGCGGTGCCACAGCCCACGGACGACGAGGCGCGGGCGCGGACGGCCGCGACCCTCGCGGAGGGCCTGGTCGAGCTGCAGCGCCATCTCGACCAGGTCGGCTCGGTGCTGCCCGCGTTCGTGCGCCACCGCGACGCCCTGCTGCTGGAACCGGTGACCGGTGGCGCCGAGCCCGCCTGGCTGAAGGCACAGGAGGGTCGGCTGCGGGCGGCGCTGACGCCGGTGCAGCGGGCGGCGACGGAGACCGCGCAGCTCGCCGCCCAGGCGACCCGGCTGCTCGACCTGGACCCGGCGGCGCTGCCACGCCCCAACTACACCGGGACGGCGGTCTCCCTGGGCGTCGCCGCGCTGCTGAACCCGGTCTTCCTGGTGTCGGGGGCGACCCAGGCCTACAGCCGTTACACGCAGGGCGAGAAGCGGACCGCGCAGCTGGGGGCGCAGTCCGCGCGCGGCTGGGCGACGCTGCTCGACCGGTGGAACGTCCTCGTCTCGACCACCCTGCCGGTGCTCGGCTACGTCCTCACCGAGAACCTGTTCGCGCCACGGTGGGAGACCGCGCGGCGGATGACGTCCGAGCTGCGCGGAGCGCCCGTCCACACCCGGGAGGCGGTGCTGCGCGCGGTCGCGTACCGGCTCGCGCGGCTGGACGTGCTGCGTCGCTATCCCGCGGGGGCGGGGATCCGGGTCGGGCGGGGCGCGATCGCGGACCATCTCCGGGCCGCCCGGGATACCGTCGCCACGCCCCGTTTCGTCGACTTCTGATCCACCTTCTGACCCGCGGGGAGCAGGAATGTCGATCTTCACCAGCCAGTTCGACCGGGCCCGCGCCTACGCCGACGACTATGCCGGGCATCACGCCGACCCGGGCCTGACGGACCCGGTCACCCGCCACGGCGACGCGGGCCTGGACGCCGGTTCCGTCGACGGCGCCGGCTGGGGCGAGGGCTGGGACCACGACTGGGACCTCGACCCGGGCCACGGCTCGAACGCCGAGACGGCTACGGGCACCCACCACGACGCGTCCGGCGCCGAGGAGACGAAGCTCCACGACTCGGACCCGCACGAGACCGACGGGGTCCACGAGACCGGCGGAACCCACGAGCATCACGAGAGCCACGAGGCGAAGCACTCCGATGACGGCGGGTGGAAGCACCCCGAGGCCGCACGGGGGCCCCCCGGCGGCGGGGCCCG
>NZ_CASGGV010000004.1:0-21600 GCF_949319125.1 Frankia sp. Hr75.2
ACTTCGTCGATGCGTGCAGTTGGAAAGGAGGGGCCCGGTGCAGGGCTCCGCGAAGGTCGCCTTGGGTTGCGATCGGCTACGCCGAGTAGCTGATCGCCGGTCGGCTTGGTATACCCCTGGTTGACACATCGTGTGGCAGCCCTGTTTCGTCGACCTGTCGGTCGCGATCTTTCCGCATAGATTGCTCCGGCCATTCCGAACGCCGATCCAGAAAACCGTCAACACGCGACCGGAACGCCTCGGGCGTTGAATTTACCGAAGGAAGATCTGCTGTTGCCGTGAAAGCGGCCTTCTGTTCGCGATAATGCAAGCGCGACCAAACAAGACCCCGAACAGAAGGCCACCGCGTGTCATCATGCCAGACTGGTGTTGCCTTGTCGAGAGGCAGCGACCGAGCAAGCGAAGAAAATGCCGGCAGACTTCTCGAGATGCTGCGCCGGGTGAAAGATTTTCGTGATGCCCGCGGAAAAATATACGACCTCGATTTCGTACTCGCCGTCGCGGTCGTCGCGACACTCGCGGGCGCCGCCACATACCGCCAGATAGGCAGCCATGCAGCCGACCTTCCGCCGGGCCTGCTCGCCCACCTCGGCGCTCCATACGACCATTTCCGCGACCGTTATGCGACGCCAAGCGAGTCCACCATCCGCGAGGTCCTGAAAGAAGTCGACGCGGACACGCTGGACCTCGTCATCGGCGCCTGGCTACACGAGCGAGCGACACGAGGCAAAGACGGCGACATGGTGATCGCCCTGGACGGCAAGGTCCTGCGCGGTGCCTGGACCGACACGAACCGGCAGGTCAGCCTCTTCTCCGCAATGATCCACGAGCAGGGTGTCGTCCTCGCCCAGACCCGCGTCCCCGACGGCACCAACGAGATAACCCAGGTCAAGAACCTGCTGAAGAACCTGAAGCACAAGCGTGGCCGGACCATCGCGACCTTCGACGCCGCCCACACACAGGTCAAGACCGCCATCCACCTCCGCAACCGCGGCATCGACTACATCATGAACGTCAAAGGAAACCGGCCAACTCTATACCGGCAGCTCTTCGACCGCTGTCTACCACTTCTCCGGGAAGCTCCTGGCCACCAAGACGAAGAACGCGGTCACGGACGCATCAAGCGGTGGACCATCTGGACCACCACTGCCGAGGGAATCCGCTTCCCGTACGCCAAAACAGTTGCGATCATCTGTCGTGAGGAGTTCGACCTCACCGGTGTACGTCTCACCAAGGAGTATGCATTCATCATCACCAGCCTACGCAAGGAAAGAGCCGCCCCAGCCGCCATCCATACCCACGTACGCCAACACTGGGGAATCGAGAACCGGGTGCACTACGTCCGCGACACCACCTGGCGAGAGGATGCCTGCCTCGCTCACGCCAAAAATGGCCCCCGCAATCTCGCCATGCTCCGCAACCTAGCACTCGGCCTCCTCCGCCTCCACGGCGTCACCAAAATCAAGGAGACCGTCGAATACATCGCGCGCGACCGTACCCGAGCCCTCCCGTTCCTCGCAACCTAAAGTGACTAATCGGGACTAGGAGTGACCTTCGCGCGGCCCTGGCCAACAGGTGTGGTCCGCATCGTCGAGGTTGTCGCCGCGGTGGTCGTGAGTGAGTAGCACGGCGTCGATCGGCCCGAGGTCGTCGGGCTTTCGGCCTGCTCCGAGTGCTGCGTCGTTCGCCTGTTCTGACCTACACTGGTCCAATGGGTGAGACTATAATCTCATATGGTGAGATGATCTGGGATCCGGAGACCTACGACGCGCAGCGTCGCCGGCTGGTTCCGTTCTTCGATCTGCTCTACGGCGCGGTCGGGGATCTGGTGGCTGAACTGGGTGGGGCGCAACCGGTGGTGCTGGATCTGGGCGCGGGAACCGGCCTGTTGTCTGCGGCGGTGATCGGGGTCGTGCCCGGTGCCAGGCTGCATCTGATGGACGGGTCGGGTCCGATGATCGACCGCGCGGTGTCTCGGCTCCGGGCTCATGTGGTGGGTGTGACGGTCGCCGACCTCACCGACCCGCTGCCGGTGGGTCCCTTCGCCGCGGCCGTCTCGGCGCTGGCGATCCACCATCTGGACGACGAGGCCAAGCGGAACCTGTTCCGGCGCGTCCGTTCGGTACTTGTTCCCGGTGGTCTGTTCGTGAATCTGGAACAGATTGTTGGGCCTGATGAGGAGACCACCCAGAGGTACGAGCGGATGCACGAGCGATGGGCCCGTGGCGCGGGTTCGGACGACGAGGAATGGGCGGGGGCGCTCGCGCGCATGGCCCACGATCGGTGCGCTCCGCTCGACGACCAACTCGGGTGGCTGCGGCAGGCGGGCTTCGGTTCCGTCGACTGCGCGGTCAAGACCTGGCGGTTTGCCGTGTACTCGGGGCGGGCTAGGTAGGCCTCTGGAGCCGTGAGCGGGCCGCCCGTGGCCGGGTCCGTGTGCAGTGCCTGGGCGGTGGCGGTGGCGGTGGCTGTGTCTGGGCGGTGGCCGTGGGCATGGCCGCGTCGCCGGTCCGGGTTCTGGCCCTGGCTCCGGTCACGCCCGTATTCGTATCCGCATTGCGTTCCGCTCGCGTGCGGCGGATCGGTCGGCGCCGACTGTGTCAGGTCATGCAGTGTCGGACCCGCGCGTCGAACGGGGCCCGGCTGGGGCGCTTAGTGGGGTCCGGGAACCGTCCCCGGGCCACGGTCGGGCAGCTGTTCGGAGCGGTCGGTGAGTGATCGGTTCAGGGTGGTTGCGGCAGGAATCAGGTTCGGTTCTCCCTGTGTCTGTAAGGGTGATCCGCCGTCCTCGCCGGAATGTCGGCGGGGAATTCCCTGGAACGCCCAGGCAAAGTTCTACAGCCATGTAGAGGTAAATTCCCCTCACGTGAGGGTGCTGTTGTGTCTATCGCGGCCGCATGCCGTGGCCGCATTAGGTGGTTGTGGCGGGCGGACTGCTGGTAGGCGGGGCGTCGGTACTACTATGGGCCGCCCGGAGTTACCTGGCCTGCTGGTCGCCTGGAGTTGTGCATGCGGATCGCTTTCCTATGCGAGCAGTACCCACCGATCATCTGGGATGGCGCTGGCGTCTACACGCATGACATCGCTCACGCACTGGTTCGGCGCGGCCATGAGGTTCATGTGCTGTGCACTCAGGGCCGCCGTATCCGCGACGACGTGTTCGACGGCGTTCACGTTCACCGCCGCCCGCTGTTGCGTGCGCCTGTCACTCGATACCTGGGGCCGGCCGCGAAGCTGATCAACGGCCGGGATCATCCGCGTGACTCCTTGTCGCTGCGGGCCTCACTGGCGGTGTCGTACGGCTTCTGGCTTCGGCGGAGCGGGATCAACCCGGACGTCATCGAGACACAGGACGGCGAGACACGGGGCCTGTTCACGGCTCTCGGTCGGCGTACGCCGCTGGTGATCCACCTGCACACTCCGACGATGATGGACGTCCGTCTGCGGGATCCCGAGCTGAGCCGCAAGGGGGAGCTGGCCGACCGCATCGACCGCTTCTCGGCGCTGCGAGCGGACGCGCGGACTTCCCCGTCCCAGCTCCTCGTCGACACGCTGTACGAGCTCGACTGGCTGCGACCGGACACCGACGTCGACGTAATCCCGTACCCGTTCGACAACGTGCCGTTCGCGAGCGTCCCCACGGCAGAGCACACCGGACCGAACCTGGTCGTGGTCGGCCGGCTGGAGTGGCGCAAAGGGCTGGACGTGCTCGTCGAGGCCGCGTCCCGGCTACTGGCGCGGGGAGTCGAGGCCAAGCTGATCTTCGTCGGGCAGTCGTCCGGTCGGATCGAAGGCGTCGAGACCGGGGCATGGCTCGAGCGGAAGGCCGCTGATCTGGGCGTTCCGATCCGGTTCGAGGGGCATGTCTCCCGCACGGAGCTTCCGGTGCTCTACGGTGAGGGCCGGGCGGTCGTCGTGCCGAGCCGGTTCGAGAGCTTCTCTATCGCGGGCCTTGAGGGGATGGCCGCCGCTCGCCCGGTGGTCGCCACGGCGACGACCGGCGTCTCGACCTGGGTCGACCGCTGGAAGGGCGGTGCCGTCGTGCCGCCGGAGGACCCGGACGCGATGGCGGACGCTCTCGAGCCGTTCCTGACCGACCAGGACCACGCGGCCGTCGTCGGCCTGCGCGGTCGGATGGGCACTGCTGAGCTGGATCCGGCGCGCATCGCCGAGCGCCGCGAGGAGGTCTACCTCAAGGCGATCGCGCGCCATGAGGTCCGCCGGCCCGAGAGGCAGCGGGGATAGGCCACCGCCGACATCGGTGGTGGGTGTTCTTTCGTCGGTATTCGTTGAGCTGCCAGTGCTGGGGGTTTTTCGGTTATGCGTGTCGTCGTCGCGGGAGGCGCGGGCTTCCTGGGGAGCCATCTCTGTGATCGGCTGCTCCTGGATGGTGAGGAGGTTGTGTGCATCGACAACTTTCTCACCGGGCGGAAGAGCAACGTCGAGCATCTACTCGACCGGCCAGGATTCGAGCTCCTCGAGCAGGACGTCGCCGAGCGGGTCGAGGTGGCCGGGACGGTCGACGCCGTCCTGGAGTTCGCGTCACCGGCGTCGCCTCTCGACTACGCCCGGTATCCGATTGAGACCTTGAAGGCAGGCGCGCACGGCACGCTCAACACGCTCGACCTCGCCCGGGCAAAGGGCGCCCGCTTCCTGCTGGCGTCGACCTCCGAGGTCTACGGGGACCCGCTGGTGCACCCGCAGGAGGAGTCGTACTGGGGGCACGTCAACCCGATCGGCCCGCGCAGCATGTACGACGAGGCCAAGCGTTTCGCCGAGGCGCTGACCACCGCCTACCGCAACCGGCACGGGCTCGACACGGCGATCATCCGGATCTTCAACACCTACGGGCCGCGGATGCGCACCGACGACGGCCGGGCGATTCCCGCGTTCGTCTCCCAGGCCCTGCGCGGTGAGCCGGTGACCGTCGCCGGCGACGGGATGCAGACCCGCTCGGTCTGCTATGTGGACGATCTCGTCGAGGGCATCGTGCGGATGCTGCGCAGCGGCCTGCCCGGCCCGGTGAACCTCGGCAACCCGCACGAGATGACGATCATCGACACCGCGCGCCTGGTGGTCGAGCTGATCGGCTCCGACGCGCCGATCACGTTCGTGCCGCGGCCCGGCGACGACCCGATGGTCCGCCGGCCGGACATCACCCTCGCCCGTCAGCAACTCGGCTGGGAGCCGGTCGTCGACGTGCGCGACGGGCTGGTCCGGACCATCGAGTGGTTCGCGAGCGAGCTCGCCACCGAGGCGACGGGCCGGACCGGCGCGTAGCCCGGGTCTGACCCGGGTGACCCGGGTCTGACCCGGGTCAGACCCGGGGGAGGACCTCGGCGGCGAGCAACGCCACGTGGTCGAGGTCGTCCAGGTCGAGGACCTGCAGGTACACCCGGCTCGCTCCGGCGCCGTCCGGGCCGTAGACGGCGAGCTTCTCGATCACCTCGGCCGGGGTGCCGGCCAGGCCGTTCTCACGCAGCTCGTCGAGGTCACGCCCGATCCGCTCGGCGCGGTGCTTGAGCTCGGCGTCGTCCCGGCCGCAGCACACCACGAGTGCCACCGAGTAGACGAGATCATCCGGATCCCGGTCGATCGCGGCGGCGGCCTTGCGGACCAGCCCGAACTGCGCTGACACCTGTGCCGGCGGGGCGAACGCGAGGTTGAACTCGGCGGCGTGGCGCGCGGCAAGCGCCGGCGTGCGCCGCGGCCCGTGACCGCCGATGATGATCGGCGGATGCGGGCGCTGGACGGGCTTGGGTAGCGCCGGGCTGTCGGTCAGGATGTAGTGGCTGCCCTGGTGGGAGAACGTCTCGCCCGCCGGGGTACGCCACAGTCCCTCGATGATCGCGAGCTGTTCGGTCAGCCGCTCGAACCGTTCGCCGACCGGTGGGAACGGGATCCCGTAGGCGGAGTGCTCCGCGGTGAACCAGCCGGCGCCGAGACCGAGCTCAACTCGCCCGCCGCTCATCTCGTCGACCTGGGCGACGGCGATGGCGAGCGGCCCGGGCAGCCGGAAGGTCGCGCTCGTCACCAGGGTGCCCAGGCGAATCGTGGACGTCTCGCGGGCGATGCCGGCCAGCGTGACCCAGGAGTCGGTCGGGCCCGGCAGCGGGCTGCCCGGCCCCATCCGCAGGTAGTGGTCGGAGCGGAAGAAGGCGTCGAATCCGCCTTCCTCGGACGCTTTGGCCATGGCTAGCTGGCGCGCGTAGGAGGCGCCCTGCTGGGGCTCGACGAATATCCGCAGATCCATGCCCTCAAGCCTGGCAAACCCCGGTTACCGTTGCATGAGAACGCCGGATAGCGCGCTTCATGCCGCCTCACCTTGCGGTGGGGCACTCCCGGTCTGACCCGCTCGCGCGGTGCCGGGTTCCCGCTTCGCAGCCACCTGCCGCACGAGTGTGGTCTTACGGTCGGCTCCACGGGCGTTTCGCGTCTCCGACGTACTGGCGGCGACAAGGTGTGCCAGGTTGATCGCGGCGTTGGCGTCGCGGTCGATGGCCAGTCCGCAGGACTGGCAGTGGAAGGTGCGGTCGGCCAGGGCCAGGCTTGGGTTTCGCCAGCCACAGCCGGAACAGGTCTTCGAGCTTGGGTACCAGCGGTCCGTGACGTGCAGCGTCGAGCCGTACCAGCCGGTCTTGTAGGCAAGCTGGCGGCGGATCTCTGCGAAGCCGGCGGTGGCGACGGCCTTCGCGAGGCGCCGGTTGCGGACCATTGCGGTGACGTTGAGGTCTTCCACGACCACGACGTCGTGGGTCTTCGCGAGCCGGGTCGTGAGCTTGTGGAGCCCGTCGCGCCGCTGGTCGGCGATCCGGGCGTGGACACGAGCCAGTTCGGCGGCGCGCTGGCGGCGGCCAGCGCTGCCGGGCTTCGACCGGGCGTAGGCCCGGGCCGCCCGGCGCAGTTTCCGTTCGGCGCGCTGGTAGTGCTTCGGGTTGGGAACCGTCTCGCCAGTCGACAGGACAGCGAGGTGTTTCACGCCCAGGTCGACCCCGACCGTCCGGCCCGCCCGCGCCCGGCGCGATGGTTCGGCGGGAACGTCCCGGTCGGCCTCGACGGTGAACGACACGAACCAGCGGCCTGCCGTGCGGGACACGGTAGCGCCGAGCAGCCGGGCCCGGCCCTCTGCCAGACGGCCGGTGAGCGCGCCGGTCGGCTCGTGGACTCTGACCCGGCCGATCCGGGGGAGCTTCACGTAGGTCGCGTCGGCGGGGCCGTAGGCGCCGGTCGTGTAGCGGAACGAGTCGCGGGCCTTCCCGCGCTTCTTGAACCGGGGAAAGCCGACCCGCCGGCCCTTGCGTTTTCTCCTGCGGGAGTCGGTGAAGTTCTTCAACGCGCGGGCAAGCTGGTCCAGGCCGGCGGAGAACGCCTCCTTCGAGCACTCGTCCCACCACGGCGCGATCTCCCGCTTGGCCGCGTTCCACGCGAGGCGTAGCGCGGGAAGCGTCCACGGCACCGGGGTCAGCCCGTCACCGATGACGCCGTAGGTCTCCTCGGCGGCGCGCTGCGACAGTGCCGCCTTCACCCGGGCCAGACCCCAGTTGTAGCTGAACCTCGACGCACCCGCGTGCCGGCGCAGGCCGGCGAGTTGGGTGTCGTTCGGGTCGAGGGCGAAGCGGTACGCCTGGAGCGTCTTCACCCGGCGCCGTCCTCGGTGGCGGCGGCGACCGCGCGGGCGGCCCGGTTCCCCGCCGCCCGCCGGCCGTACAGCCGGGCGCACATCGACGTCAGAATCTCTGTGATGTCGCCGGCCAGGTCGTCGTCGACTTCGGCCGGGTCGACCACCAGCAACCGCCGGCCCGACGCTTCAAGTGCGGCCTGAACGTATTCGGTGCCGAACCGGGCGAACCTGTCGCGGTGTTCGACGACGATCGTCGTCACGTCCGGGTCGCGCAACAGCGCAAGGAACTTCCCCCGATGCCCGCCCAGCACGGACCCGACCTCGGTGACGACCTTACCGACGGCCAAGTTCTGGCTGGCGGTCCAGGTGACGATCCGGGCGACCTGCCGGTCAAGGTCCGGCTTCTGGTCGGCGGACGAGACACAGGCATACACCGCCACCGTCTCCGACGGGACCGGTCGCGCGGACTGGTCGACGAGGATCAGCCCGCCCACCCGACGCGCAGGGACCGGGAGCTTGCCGTCAAGGAACCACTGACGGGCGGTGGAGTACCCGACCCCGTTCGCGGCGGCCCATTCCTTGAGGTTCACGCCACCACTATAGGGCGCTCACTGGCATTACCTGGCGCTATACCGACGACAGTTTCGCCCCCTTGACTGCGGCCCCGCCGGGAGGTCTCGCTGGACGGGTCAGCGGCGGCGCACGGCAGCCGTCCGTTCGCCCGGCCGGGAGAGCTCTCCTGGCCCGGAGAGCTCGGTCGGGCGGGCGAACACGTCCACCGGCTCGTCCCCCTCCTTGCCGGTCGTCGGGCCCGCCTCGCCCGCGTGGGCCACCCGGGACCGCCAGTGCTCCCGGGCGCCCGCCGCGTCGCCGGCCTCGACGAGCTTGTAGAACCGGCGGTAGTAGCGGACGGCGCGCCTGCGGTCCTCGGCGGTGGCCACCCGCCCGGACGCCTCGTGGCAGCGGACGGCCACCTCGTGGAGCAGTTGCGCGAAGATGCCCAGCGACCGGTTGCCTCCGTGCTCGGCGATCGTCGCGTGCAGGGCCGCCGCGGCGTCGAGGAAGGCGGGGCCGTCGTCGGCGTCGGCCGCCGCCTCGGCGGCCTCGACGGCCGCGCGCAGCTCGGTGAGCATCTGCGGGGTTCTGGTCTGGGCGAGGGTGTGGGCCAGGGTCGGCTCGACGAGCTCCCGCGCCTGGTGGATGTCGCTCATCGTCACACCCTCGAGCTGCAGGAGCAGGGCGAAGACCTTGGCGATGTGGTCGACGGTCGGACTGGTGACCCGCGGCCCGCCGTGCCGCCCGCGCAGGACGGTGACCAGGCCCTCTGCCTCCAGGATGCGCAGCGCCTCGCGCAGCGTCGTGCGGGCGATGCCGAAGATCTCCATGAGCTCGTCTTCGGTCGGGAAACGATCACCCGGCCGAAGTTCCCCCCTGGCGACCTGGACGCGAATGGACTCCGCGACGATCTCGGACGCCCGCGCGCTGCGCTGGGCCGCCCGCGGAACCTGGACCGCCATGGAGTCTCCCACCGGCGTCACGTTTGAGGGCATCAAGATATCAGCGTTGGCACAGGCGGCCTTCCTCGTCAGCTCGGGCTGCTGGCCCCGTCGGGTCGATCCTGGCGGCCGAATGCCACCCGTTCCAGGCCCTCCAGGTCCAGGACGATGACGCGGCGGTAGCCGACGTCGACGACCTTCATGTTTCGCAGCTCGGCGAGCGCACGGTTGACCGAGCGTTCGTCCGCGGCGACCAGGGCGGCGAGCTCGGGCTGGCTCAGGCCCACGGCGAGCTGGACACCGCGGTCGGAGGCCCGCCCCCACAGCGTCGCCAGCTCGATGAGAATGCGGGCGAGCCGGCCCCGGACCGAGCCGTCGACGTGCTCGACCCGGCGCCGGATCGAGTTGCGCAGCTTGTTCGCGACGGTCTCGGCGACCGCGAAGGCGGCCGGGGGATTCTGCTCGAGGAACGAGCGGAAGGCTGTCGCGCTCATCACCCGGCCGGCGACCGGCCCGGCGGCGGTGGCGGTTCCGGTGTGGGTGTCCTGGTCCATGGCGCTGATCTCGCCCAGGATGTCGCCCCGGGACCGGATGACGAGGAAGGCGAGCCGGTTCTCCTCTCCGTTCGCGGTGATCTTGACGAAGCCGTCGAGGATCAGGATCACCTCGCCGTACGGCTCGGCCTCCCGCATCAGCATCTCGCCGTGCAGGTAGTGGCGCACTCCTCCCAGGGAGAGAAGCTGCTGGCGCAGCGCCGGGTTCAGCCGCGCTGGCAGGCTGCCCGGCGGAAAAGGCCGGGAATCCTCAAGCAAAGGAACACCCTCCTTTCTCCGAGCAGTACTGCCCGGAACGTCCGACCTACCCATTGTGGTTCTCCGGCGGCCGACCGTCCTGCGTTAGTAGCGAGCCGGACACGCCGGTTCCCTTTTTGCGCTGGTCGGGGCGTTCGGCGTCTTGGTCCCGGGTGACCTCGCGCAGGTGCGCGCATGCGGCGGCCGCGGTGTCGCGGCGCTGTCCGAAGGTGTGAGAGCAGCGCCACCGACCCGCGCGAGGCGTTGACGTATACCCCCTAGGGGTATGTAACGTCTGGGTGAGTCTTATACCAGCCGGGACGAAGGGACGGACGATGAACGCATTGACCCGCATCGGCGGCTTCGGTCTCGCGTTGGCCGTGCTCTTCGGTGTCTCCTATGTGGTCGGGACGACGATCGGGCCGTCCGAGGAGTCCAACGGTGCGGCCGAGACCGGCGCCCATGGCCACGAGGCCTCCGCCGTGCCGGGCGGCGCGCCGGGCGTGACCAGCGGTGATCCCACCGCGGCCGGGCTCGCGATCTCCGCGGGCGGCTACACGCTCGCGCCCGACACGCTCACCTGGCCCGCCGGCCGCTCGCAGCCCTACACCTTCCGTGTCCTCGGCCCGGACGGCCGCCCGCTCACCGCCTTCACCCGGGTACACGACGCAGACCTGCATCTGATCGTCGTGCGGCGTGACCTCACCGGCTACCAGCACCTGCACCCCACCCGTGACGCCGCCGGCACGTGGAGCGTCCCGCTCCGACTGTCCGCGCCCGGCGTCTACCGCGTGTTCGCCGACTTCGCTCCGACGTCCACGCCGGGCGGCACCGACAGCGGTACCGACAGCGGTACTGGCACCGGCGGCGGCACGGGCACCGGCGCCGACAGCGGTACCGGTACCGGTGGCACCGCGGCCGGCCGCGTGGCGGACGGGGCGAGCGTTCCGGGAGTCCCGGTCGCTCCGGTCACGCCCGGCACCTTCGAGATCTCCGGCATGTCGGAGATCTCCGGGAATTCCGAGATCTTCGGGACCTCGGGTAGCTCGCCGGCCGCGTCCACGATCACGCTCGGCACGGACCTCACCGTGGGCGGCGACCTGCGCCCCGCCACGCTGCCGGCGCCGTCGCGCACCGCGACAGTGGCGGGTGGGTACACCGTGACGCTCGACGGGCGGGCCAGCCCCGACGGGATGAGCGACCTCGTCTTCTCGGTCACCCGCGCCGGACGGCCGGTCACCGATCTCGAGCCGTACCTGGGCTCGCTCGGTCATCTGGTGGTGATCCGGCAGGGTGATCTCGCCTACCTGCACGTCCACCCGGGAGAGAGCGGGGGCTCCACCGGCGGCGCCGTGGCGACGCCCGGAGGTCTCGACGGCGGCATGAGCGATCCCACGGCCAGTCCCGGGAGCGGCGATCCCGCGCTGTCGTTCATGACCGAGTTCCCGTCGGCCGGCGCCTACCGCCTCTTCCTGGACTTCAAGCACGCCGGACAGGTGCGAACCGCGGAGTTCACCATGACGGTCCCGGTGGACGGGGCCGCGCCCACACCCACGCCGACGCGGACGCCCACCTCCGCGCACACGCACTGACCCTGCCCGCGCACCCGCGTCCCCTTGGGAGAACCGATGAGCCCACCGGCCACCGACCGGCGCCAGGTGGATCTGGTGATAGGCGGGATGACCTGCGCATCCTGCGCGGCTCGTGTCGAGCGGAAGCTGAACAAGCTGGACGGCGTCACCGCCACGGTCAACTACGCCACGGAGAAGGCCAAGGTCAGCTTCCCGGCCGGCCTGCCGGCCGATCGGCTGGTAGCCCAGGTGGAGGCCGCCGGCTACACGGCGACGATCCCGCCGCCCGCGCCGTCCCGACCGGCCGCGCGAACCGGCGCCCGTGACGCGGCGAACCGCCCCGCCTCGGACCACGCCACCGGAGACCGGGCCGACGACAGCACCGCCGTGGACAGCACCGCCGCGGACGGCGTCGCCGCGGACGGCGTCGCCGCCGGCAGTACCGCCGGCGGTAGCGCGGCTGACGAGAGTCTCCCCGCCGACGGCCGGGTGCGCGCCCTGCGCGACCGGCTGCGTGTGGTCGTCGGGTTGACCGTCCCGGTGGTGCTCCTGGCGATGGTGCCGGCCCTGCAGTTCGACTCCTGGCAGTGGCTGTCGCTGACGCTCGCCGCGCCCGTCGTAGTGTGGGGCGGCTGGCCGATCCACCGGGCGGCGTGGACGAACCTGCGCCACGGCGCGACGACGATGGACACGCTCGTCTCGATCGGCACCCTCGCCGCCTTCGGATGGTCGCTGTACGCGCTGTTCGTCGGCGACGCCGGCGAGCCCGGGATGACCCACGACTTCAGTGTCACCGTCACTCGCGGTGCCGGGGCGGACAGCATCTACCTGGAGGTGGCGGCCGGCGTCACCGCGTTCATCCTCACCGGCCGGTACCTGGAGGCCAGAGCCAGGCGCAGCGCCGGCTCCGCGCTACGCGCGCTGCTCGCCATGGGGGCGCGTGACGTCGCCGTTCTCCGCGACGGCAGGGAGGAACGAGTCGAGGTCGATCAGCTCGGCGTCGGTGACCTCTTCGTCGTCCGTCCGGGGGAGAAAATCGCCACGGACGGGGTGGTCGTAGCGGGCGCGTCAGCCGTCGACGCGTCGATGCTCACCGGAGAGTCCGTCCCGGTGGAGGTCCGTCCCGGCGACGACGTCACCGGTGCCACCCTGAACGCGGGGGGCCGGCTCGTCGTCCGCGCCACGCGGGTCGGCGCGGACACCCAGCTCGCGAGGATCGGACGTCTCGTCGAGGAGGCACAGAGCGGCAAGGCGCCGGTGCAGCGGCTCGCCGACCGGATCGCGGCCGTCTTCGTGCCGGTCGTGCTCGCGCTCTCGGCACTCACCTTCGGCTACTGGGCGGGCCGGGGGGACGGCCTGGCCGCCGCGTTCACCGCGGCCGTCGCGGTGCTGATCATCGCGTGCCCGTGCGCGCTCGGCCTCGCCACGCCGACCGCCCTGCTGGTCGGCACGGGACGCGGCGCCCAGCTCGGCCTGCTCATCCGCGGACCCGAGGTGCTGGAGTCGACCCGCCGGGTCGACACGATCGTCCTGGACAAGACCGGCACGGTGACGACCGGCGAGATGACCCTCCTGGACGTCGCCACCGCCGCCGGCGAGGACCGGGACGAGGTGCTGCGGCTCGCGGGTGCCCTGGAGAACGCCTCCGAGCACCCGGTGGGCCGCGCGATCAGCCGGGCCGCCGCCGCGGCAGCGGAGCGGTCGTCCGCGGAGCTGCCCGGCGTCACCGAGTTCGCCACCAAGGAGGGCCTCGGGGTGCGCGGACTGGTCGCCGGCCGCGCCGTGCTGGTCGGCCGTCCGAGGCTGCTGACGGGGTGCTCGCAGCCGCTGCCCACGGACCTCGCGGAGATCGCCCGCACGGCCGAGGCCGCCGGCCGCACCGCCGTCGCGGTCTCCTGGGACGGGCGCGCCCGCGGCGTGCTCACCATCGCCGACGCGGTCCGGCCGACCTCGGCCGCCGCGATCCGCGAGCTGCGGGGACTGGGCCTGCGCCCGATTCTGCTGACCGGCGACAACGCCTCCGTCGCGGCCACCGTCGCGGCGGAGGTGGGGATCGCCCCGGAGGACGTGGTCGCCGAAGTCCTGCCAGCGGAGAAGACCGAGGTCGTGCGCCGGCTGCAGGCCGGCAACCGGGTGGTGGCGATGGTCGGTGACGGGGTGAACGACGCCGCCGCGCTGGCCCAGGCGGACCTCGGTCTGGTGATGGGAACCGGCACGGACGTCGCGATCGAGGCCGGTGACCTGACTCTCGTCCGGGCCGATCTGCTCGCGGCCGTGGACGCGATCCGCCTGGCCCGGCGGACACTCGCCACCATCCAGGGCAACCTGTTCTGGGCCTTCGCCTACAACGCCGCCGCGCTGCCGCTGGCCGCGGCCGGCCTGCTCAACCCGATGCTGGCCGGGGCGGCGATGGCGGCCAGCTCGCTGTTCGTCGTCGGCAACAGCCTGCGCCTGCGTGGTTTCACCCCGCGTCCGGCCACGGCACCCGGTCCGGACCCGGCACCCGGCTCAGACTGACGCCCCGGCCCCGGCACCCGTGCCGGCCTCAGCCGAAACCGGCGTGGGCACCTCGGCGGGCCCTGGTACCGAAGCCAACGCGGGCGCCACAGCAGGCGTCGCCACCGCTGCGGACGCGGGCATCGAGGCGGGCACGGGCGTCGATGCGGGCGTGGGCACCTCGGCGGGCAGGGGAGGGGACGCCGCCGGGCCGGGCGAGGCGGCCGCGGGCAGGTGGTCGGGCAGGCGCGGCAGCCACCAGGCGGCCCGCCCGAGCAGGGACATGACCGCTGCCCCGAGCGTCAGGCGGACGACGAACGCGTCCACCGTGACACCGAACGCCAGCACGAGACCGATCGACGCGGTGATCGGGCCGGCCGGAGCGGCGAGTGCCCCGAGGACCCCGGCCATGACGCCTGTGCTGGCCGCCACGACCGCGCCCGACGCGACGACCGTGATGATCGTGCTGGCCGTGACGGCCCGGGCGGCGTCCGCGGTGCCGCGCACCACGGCCTGGCCGGGGTCGCCGGTGCGGAGGAGCTCCGCCCGGCTCCGGGCCACGAGGTGCAGCTCGTGGCTCGTGGCCAGAGCGGTCAGCAGCCCGATCACGACGATCGGCAGGACGGCTGCCACGGGCCCGCTCCGTTCCACCCCCAGGCAGCCGCCGAGCCATCCCCACTGGAACCCGGCGACCATGGCGCCCAGGGCCGCCACGGCGCTGAGTCCGGCGCTCAGGACGCCCTTCAGGGGCACGAGGACACTGCGCGAGGCCACGGCGAGCACCGCGATCGCCAGCGCGGCGAGCACGGTGAGGTAGAGCGGCAGGACCCGGGCGAGCCGCCACGAGACGTCCAGGCCGATCGCCGTCCGCCCGGTGACCCAGACGCGGGTGCCTGTCGTGACGGCGAGCGCGCCGGCCTCGGCGCGGATGCGGCGTACGAGGTCCGCCGTGCCCGGATCGCCCGGTCCGCTGACGGGGATCACGGTCATGGTCGCGAGGTCGCCGCTGGGGTCGAACCGCGGTTCGGTGGTCAGGGCGACGGCGCCCAGCGCGGCGACCGCCGTCCGTACCCGGCCGGCGGCGGCGGTGGGGTCGGCGCTGTCCGCCGCGTCCACCACGAGCAGCAGCGGGCCGTTGAAGCCGGCGCCGAAGCCCGCGGCGAGCTGGTCGTAGGCGCGGCGCTGGGTGCCCTCGGACGCGGTCGCACCGCTGTCGGGCAGCCCCAGGCGCAGGTCGGCCACCGGCGCCGCGACGGCGCCGAGGGCGGCGAGGGAGAGCAGGAGCGCCGGAATCCGTCGCCGCACGACGAACCGGCCCCACCGCTCCCCGCCGTCCCGTCCGCGGCCGGCGCGGCCGGTGGCCCGTGCGGTGACTTTGCTTCCGGCGAATCCGAGGACGGCCGGCAGCAGCGTGAGCGTGCCCAGAGTGGCGATCATGATGATGCCGGCGGACGCCAGGCCGATCGTGGTCAGCGCCGGGACGCGGGCGACCGACAGCGCCGTGAGCGTGCCAGCCGTCATCAGACCCGAGAGGACCACGACCGACCCGGCGGTGGCCACCGTGTTCCCGGCCACTTCCTCGCGCCGGCGGCCCTCCGCCAGCCCGTTCCGGTACCGGGTGACGACGAGCAGCGCGCCGCCGATCGCGACGGTGAGCCCGAGCACCGGCACCGCCCCCGGCACCGGGAGCGGCGTGGCCGGGCCGGTTCCGGTTCGGCTGGTCACGACCCAGGCCGCACAGCCGCCGACCGTCACGCCGACGACCGCCGTCAGCAGCGCCAGCGCGGCCGCGACGGACGAGCCGAAGGCCACGATGAGGACACCCAGGACCGCCGCGAGCACAGCTGCCGCGAGTATGCCCGCGGCGACAGCCGGCTCAGCGGAGCCGAGGTAGCTCCGCTCGGGTACTCCGTCCAGTGCCGTCCCGCCGAACTCGACGTCGATGCCGGCGGCGCGGGCCGGCCCCGCGGCGGCGAACAGGGCCGCGCGCGCCCGGGCGGTCAGCTGCGTGTCGCGGACGGTGTAGGTGACCTGCGTGTAGGCCATCCGGCCGTCGCTGGAGATCCCGCCTTCGACGGACCCGACGCCGGGGGCGCCGGGCTCGCCGTCGGCGCCGGGCCCGCTGCCGCCGAAGGGATCACCGACCCGCCCGACGAGCGGCGCCTGTCCGAGGGTGGCGAGGACGTCCTCGATCGCTTGCCGGTGGACCGGGTCGTCGAGGCGGGCCCGGGCGCCGTCGCCCGCGTCGAGGGTCAGGACCAGCCGGGCCGTCGCGGTGTCGGCACCGGTCCCCGGCAGCCGCCGCCGCAGCAGGTCCGCCGCCCGTTGCGACTCCGAGCCCGCAGCGACAAGAGTCCCTGCTGCGGTGCCGGCGGGCGTCGCGGTGCCCGCGCTGGGTGTGGTCGCGGTGCCCGCGCCGGGGAGTGTCGCGGTGCCCGCGCCGGCCAGCCCGAGCAGCGCCAGCCACAGCGCCAGGACGACCCGCCGGTGCCGGTGGGAGGCCTGGCCGAGCCGGTACAGGTAGGTGCCCAAGAGTCCGTCTCCTTGCGGGGTCGCCCGCGTGCGTCGCGGGTTTCACGCGGACGCCCGGCCAGACCCTCGTTTGTGGCCCCGGTGATGGCTCCTCGGCGCCGCTCGACGGTGCCCCGTACCCCCCCGTACGGGGCGGTCGGCCCGGACGGACGTCCAGCGCGTGGTTCGCACGGATCTGTACGCTCGGTCCCCCGCGGGAGTGTGGTGCGCCACAATGAGGGCCCCCTGCGCGAGGTGACCGGGGCCGGACGGGAGGCGGAGATCGTGACTGCCGAGCTGGCGGAACGCCAGATTGGGCCGGGCGCCGGCCGGGAGCGCCTGCGGGCCACCGCACTGGAGCTGTTCACTGAGCGTGGTGTGAGCGCCACATCGCTCCAGATGATCGCGGACGCGATGGGCGTCACCAAGGCGGCGGTCTACCACCACTACAAGAGCAAGGACGAGATCGTCCTCGCGGTGGTGCGCCCGGCGCTCGAGCAGCTCATGGGGCTGGTGCGGCTCGCCGAGAGTCGGCGCTCCCGGGCCGCCCAGGTCGAGACGATGATCGTCGGCCTGGCCGATCTCATCATCGCCAACCGCCGCTTATACGCGCTGCTGCAGGGTGATCCGACCTGTACGGCCATCCTGCAGCGGTACCCGGAGTTCCCCACGCTGGGGGAGCGCCTCGTCGCGTTGCTCGCCGGGCCCGATCCGGATCCGGGTTCCGTCGTGGCGGCCGGCATGCTGCTGGCAGGGTTACGCGGCGCCGGCTCCGACCCCCGGGTGATGGTGCTGGACGACGAGGAGTTCCGTCGATACGTCGTCGGCTGCGCCCACCGCCTGATGCGCCCCCGCCGGCCGGCGTCCGCCACCGGCTGATCCGCGGGTGTCGGGAGGGGCCGAATCGCCATTAGACGCGGCGGGTGCTCTCCCGCTCGACCAGTTCCACCGGCAGCACGACCTCGCGGGGCCGGGCGCCGTCGCCGACCATCTCGATGAGGAGCCGGGCGGCCTCGGCCCCCAGCCGTTCGGGATGACGCGTCACCGTCGTCAGCGACGGCTCGGTGAGTTCGCCCCAGGAGATCCCGTCGATCCCGATGATCAGCACACCGCCGGGCACCTGCCGGCCCGCGTGCCGCAACGCCCGCACCGCGCCGACGGCCTGCAGATCGTTTGAGCAGAAGATCGCGTCGATCTGTGGATCGGCGGCGAGGAGCTGGTCGGCCGCCCATCGTCCCGCCTCGATCGTGTACCGGCTGGCGATCGAGCGCCACGGCGGAAGCGAGCGTCCCGACGCCTGCAGCTCTGCGCGGAAGCCGGTGCGGCGCTCGCGGGCCGTGGTGAGGTGCTCCGGCCCGCAGATCATCGCGATCCGGCGCGCGCCGCGGGCGAGGATGTGCCCGGCGGCGAGCCGGCCGGCCGCGGCGTCGTCGGCGAAGACCCCGCCGGCGCCGGTCAGCTCCAGGCGCTCGTCGCAGGCCACCACGGCGACGCCGCTGTCGACCAGGTGCTGCAGCTGCTCGGTCTGCCCGGACGCCGAGCAGACCAGGAGCCCGTCGGCCGCCCCGGCCAGGCGGTCGAGGTAGTCGGCCTCGCGCGCGTCGTCGAGGTCGGTGTTGCCGAGGAACACCGCCCAGCCGGACGACTGGGCCACCGTCTCGACGCCGTGCGCGATCTCGGCGAAGAACGGGTTGCTCACGTCCGGGACGACGAGGCCGATGGCGTGCCGGGTCGGCGTCCGCACCGGCCGCGCGGCGTCGACCTGCCGGTACCCGAGGCGGTGGGCCGCGGCGCGAACCCGGGCGCTGGACGCTCCACTGACCGATCGCCGGCCGGCCAGCGCGTTGCTGACGGTCGACACGCTGACCCCGGCGAGCGCCGCGACCTCGCGGATCGTGGCGGGCCGCTTCACCGTCGCCTCGCGGGACGTGATGCGCTCGATGTAGCGGTCTGTAGACATCGACTCCATTAAAGGTCGATGTCGCCCGCGCGGGAGGTCGCGTCGGTCACGATGTCAGCCCGCAAGGCCCACGGCGGGTGACCACTTCCGGATCCAAGGCTCTCTTGAGCCGTTCTTAAGCATCGTTTATGGCGCCGGTGTTGTGATGACGGTGTTGTCGCGAAGGTCCCCGGTCCACCCGGCGGAGGTACCCCCCACCCTCCGACGGGTTCCTGGCCCGGGTCGTGGTCCGTCCCAACCACGACCCGGGCCCACGACGACACCGTACGGGCACGCCGCACGCTCCGGCCGCGCCGGTCAGGCCGGTGCACTCAGATTGTCGGGCTCAGGCCCGGGGCTTGCTCAGGCCGGGTTCGCCGCCGTGCCGAGGCGCTCGACCGCGGCGCGCAGCCGCCGCAGCGTCTCCTCGCGGCCGAGGATCTCCAGCGACTCGAACAGCGGCAGGCCGACCGTCCGGCCGGTGACCGCCACCCGGACGGGCGCCTGGGCCTTCCCGAGCTTCAGTCCGTGCCGCTCCCCGACCTCGATGAGCGTCTCGCGCAGGACGTCGTGGTCCCAGGCGACCTTCTCGTAGGCCTCGGCCGCCTCGGTGAGCAGGTCGAGGGCCGGGCCCTTCATGGTCTTCGCCCAGGCGGCCTCGTCGGTCGGCGCCTCGGGCAGGAACAGGAAGTCGACCATCGGGACGATCTCCGACAGCACCGCCACCCGGGACTGCGCCAGCGGTGCGACGGTGGCGAAGACCTCGGCGGAGAAGCGCTCCGGCGACCACGGCGGGGCCGGCACCGCCGTGGTCACGCCCGCGGCTCCGTCTCCCGAGCCCGCCGCGGCCGGCGCGTCCACCGCGGCGGGCACGTCGGCCGCGGGCACGAGCCACGGCTCGCACGCCGCCACGAACCCGTCCACACTCAGCGCACGGATGTACTCGCCGTTGAAGGCACGCAGCTTCTTCTCGTCGAAGAACGCGGGAGAGGGCTTCACGTCCTCGAGCCGGAACGACGCCTCGATGGTCTCGAACGGGACGATCTCCTCGTCGCCGGGCGGAGCCCAGCCGAGGAGCATCAGGTAGTTGCGCATGGCGGCGGCGAGGTACCCCTCGGCGCGGTACGACTCCAGCGCGACCTTGTCGCGCCGCTTCGAGAGCTTCTGGCGCTTCTCGTTGACGATCACCGGGACGTGGGCCCAGACCGGCGGCGGCGTGCCGAGCGCCGCCCACAGCAGCTGCTGCTTCGGAGTGTTGGACAGGTGCTCCTCGCCGCGCACGACGTGGGTGATGCCCATGTCGAGATCGTCCACGACGTTTGCGAGGAGGAAGACGGCCGAGCCGTCCGCCCGGGCGATGACGAAGTCCTCGATGGTGTCGTTCGGGAACTCCGGTGTGCCGCGGATCACATCGAGGACTACAGTGGTGCCCTTGTCGGGGGTGCGGAACCGCAGCGCGCGCCCCGGGCCGGGGCCGAGCCCGCGCTCCCGGCAGAAGCCGTCATAGCCGTGCTGGGCGTTGCCGGTGCGGGCGGCGAGTTCGTCGCGGGTGCAGCCGCAGTAGTAGGCGCGACCGGCGGCGAACAGGCCCGCGGCCGCCTCGGCGTGCCGGCCTGCCCGCTCCGACTGGAACACCGGGCCCTCGTAGCCACCGGGGCTGATGCCCAGCCAGTCGAGCGCGCTGATGATGCCCTCGGTCCACTCCGGCCGGTTCCGCGAGGCGTCGGTGTCCTCGACGCGGAGCACGAAGTCGCCGCCGGCGCCCTTGGCCACCAGCCAGTTGAAAAGCGCCGACCGGGCCCCGCCCACGTGGAAGATGCCGGTCGGCGACGGCGCGAACCGTACGCGCACCCGTCCAGTGCTCATGGTCGCCGAGCGTACAGGTCGCCCGTCGGGAGACCGACCGACGTCACCCGGACCACAGGAGATCCGGACCGATCGCGTGGAATGTCGGTAGGGGCTCGTAAAATCGGAGAGCGTGACAGCGCCCGCGCGGCTCGCAGGTCGCGACCGTGATCCGGGTCGTGGCCGGCGCCCGACCGTCCGCCGGCCGCAGGTCGGGGCCCAAGGAGCGAATCCGGCACCTCCAACGGCCGACGTCGTCGACCTGCCCAGGGTCCAGGTGGGCGCACAGCCCCAGCACCTGCTCACCACCCTGCTCGGCGATTACTGGGCCGGCCGCCGGGAGCACGTCCCGTCGGTGGTGCTGGTCAGCCTGCTCGCGGATTTCGACGTCAGCACGGTCGGTGCCCGGGCGGCGCTGAGCCGGCTGTCGCGGCGCGGGCTGCTGGAGTCGTCCCGGATCGGCCGCAACACCTACTACGGGCTGACAGCGGAGGCCTCGGCCGCGATCCTCGCGTCGGCGAACCGGATCTTCACCTTCGGCCTGCGGCACGACCCGTGGGACGGGCGCTGGACGGTGGCGGCGTTCTCCATCCCCGAGGACCAGCGCGACGTGCGGCACGCCGTGCGCGCACGGCTGCGTTGGCTGGGCTTCGCTCCGCTCTACGACGGGATGTGGGTCACCCCGCGGTCTGCCGGTGAGGCGGCCCGCCGGGTGTTCGCCGAGTTGGGCGTCATCGCGTCGACGGTGCTGATCACGACGTCGGAGGCACGCCGCAGCGACCCCCGCCCGCCGATGGCGGCCTGGGATCTCACCGAGCTGCAGCGCACCTACGAGGAGTTCGTCCGCACCTACACCCCCCTGTTGGAACGGGTCCGCCACGGCGAGGTGCGCGGCGCGGAGGCACTGGCCGCGCGCACCGCGGTGATGGAGTCCTGGGGGCGCTTCCCGAGCCTCGACCCGGACCTTCCGATCGACCTGTTGCCCGGCCGCTGGCCGCGGCGCGAGGCCCGCACGGTCTTCGCCGAGATCTACGACGGGCTGGCCGTCCCGGCTGTGGCGCGGGTCCGGGAGCTGCTGGCGGAGGTGTCGCCGGAGCTGGCCGACCTCGTCCGGCTGCGCACGACGGTCTCCTGACCGGCCGGCCGGAGTCCCCTGGCCGGCCCGGAGTCTCCTGACCGGTTGGCCCGAGTCTCGCGGGCGGTCAGCGCGGGCCTTCTGGGCGGTCAGCCCGAGGAGTTCCGGGGCATCGGCATCGGCACCGGTCGGGTGCCCTCGAGGCCGCGGCCCGGGGCGGCGGGCGGTGTGCCGAGCAGGTCGATGACGGTGCTG
>NZ_CASGGV010000005.1:0-21522 GCF_949319125.1 Frankia sp. Hr75.2
CCTGGTCGGTCCCGCCCGCCTTCCGTGAGCGGCGCTGCCCGGTGTGTCCGTGTGACTTCGTCCGGTTGCGGTCGACAGATACCTCTGTTGCAGAGGAATATAAGGGTGTGGAGATCGCGAGCCGGCCAGGACGGATGTCCGGTGCGGCCGGTGCCCTGCTGCGGGAGCCCGCCCGGCCGGCCAGGATCCGTGAGTCGTCGCTGGCGACCGTGCTTGCGGTCGGCACCGTCTGCATCGGCAGCTTCCTGGGCCAGCTCGACGCCAGCATCGTCACGATCGCGCTCGCCGACCTGCGTGCCGACTTCGGCGTGTCGCTCGGCCTGGCGACCTGGGTCAGCCTTTCCTACCTGGTGACGCTGGTCGCGACCATCGCCGCGCTCGGCCGGCTCGCCGACATGTACGGCCGCAAGCTGCTGACCCTGTACGGATTCGCCCTGTTCACGGTGGCCTCGGTCGGCGCCGCCCTGGCCCCCGGCATCGGGGTGCTCATCGTCTGCCGGGTCGCGCAGGCCCTCGGCGCGGCCATGCTGCAGGCGAACAGCGTCGCCCTGATCGCGACGACCGTCGAGCCGAGGCGTCTCACCGCGGCGCTCGGCGCCCAGGGCGCCGCCCAGGCGTTCGGGCTCTCGCTCGGGCCGTTGGCCGGCGGTCTGCTGCTCGAGCTCGGCGGGTGGCGGTGGGTCTTCTGGGCCCACATACCCGCGGGCGTGCTCGGGTTCGTGCTCGGCGTCCTGTTGCTGCCCCGCACGAGGGCGCACGCGCCGCGGACGCCGTTCGACTGGCGGGGCCTGGCCCTCCTGATGCCCACGGTGTCGGCCGTGCTGCTCGCGCTGTCGGTCGGCGAGTCCGCCCGCTCGGTCGGCCCGCTCGCCGCCGTCGGCGGGCTGGTGCTGGTCGCGGCGCTCGGCGGGGTGCTGTTCGTCCGCCGTGAGTCGTCCGCCGCGAGCCCGATGGTCGACCTGCCGCTCGTGCTGCACCCGGCGGTCGGGCCGCGGCTGGCCGCGGGGATGCTCTCCTTCCTCGTCCTGTTCGGCCTGCTGCTCACGATTCCGCAGAACTCCGACGACGGCGCCGTGGCGGTGGGCCTGCTGCTGGCGACCCTGCCGATCGCGATCGGGGTCGCGGCGCCGGTCGCGGGCACGCTCGTCACCCGGCTCGGCGTCCGCGCGGTGGCGTCCGGCGCGATGGTGTGCGTGGCCGGCGGCCTCGGCCTGCTGGCGGCGGGGGGGAGCGGCCCGGCTGTCGGCGTGCCCTCGCTGGCGCTGATCGGCTGCGGGCTCGGCCTGTTCACCCCGTCCAACAACGGCGCCGTCATGGCTGCCGTGCCGGCACAGCAGAGCGGGATGGCCAGCGGCGTGGTGAACATGACCCGAGGGCTCGGCACAGCCCTGGGTGTCTCGGTGTCGGCTCTCGCCTACGCGGCGGGTGGCTTCGTCGCGACGATGCTGCTGCTCGCCGCGATCGCGCTCGGCGGGGCACTGCTCGCCGCCACAGCCGCCGCGCACACGGTGCCGGGCAGCGGGCTGCCGCGTCAGCGCGAGAACGACCGCGCGGCGCCGTAACCGGGCCCGATCTCCGGCTGGCCGGCGCGGGACGTCCACCGCCACTGCACCGAGATGCGCCCGCCCACGTACCCGGGGACCCGGGGCACCGAGTGCAGCCAGTCGGCCTGCGCGCGCCCGCCGAGCACGAGCAGGTCGCCGCCGGCCGGGGCGAGGTCGCGGCCACCGGGAGCCATCGGGTCGTTGAGGATGCGGCGGCCGGGCGGCAGGTGCCGGGACTTCACGAGGAACGGCCGGCGCGCGCCGAGGGTGAGGATCGCGATTACCGTGTCGTCCAGCCAGCGCATCTCGCGGTCGCGGTGGAAGGCGACGGCGTCGTTCCCGTCGCGGTACCAGGACATCCCGTAGCCGTCGAAGTCGACCCCGTAACGGCGCCGCAGCGCGCGGTAGGCGTCCAGCAGGGCGGGGAAGGGCACCGGGTGCCCGCTGCGGATGAAGGCGCTCAGCCGCGGCTCGGTCACGTGGCGCTCGTAGCGCCACATGGTTCCCTGCCGCCAGGAGGTGCCGTCCCGGACGGCGTCGTAGAGCTCGTCCGCCCCGGACATCCAGCCGCGGGCGACGTCCACCCAGGAGTGGTCGTCGAGGCGCACCCGCTCGAACACCGCGGACGGGTCGACGCCGGGGATGACCCGCCGGCCGTCGTCACCGGTCATCGCCCGACGCTACCTCCGTCCGCACAGGGCCCGGAGGCGGCGGGGTCGAACCGTGCGGGATGACCGGACGCCGGGCTTCCGCGGGCGTAACCTCCCGGTTGTCATGACGGTAGATCAGCATGCCAACGCCGTGGGCCTCACCGAGGTCGTCACCCGGCTGCGGCGGGTGCTGCGCAGCAGCATCCGCGCGGACATCCCGTGGGAGTCGCTGCCCATGGCACAGGTGGAGCTGCTCCAGTGCGTCGCCGAGCGGGACGGCACCCGGGTCGGTGAGCTCGCCGGGTTGCTGCGGCTCGCGCCGAACTCGGTCTCGACGCTGGTCGCCCAGCTCACCGATGCCGGCCTCGTGCGGCGCGAGCGGGATCCGGCGGACCGCCGGGCCGTGGCCCTGCGGCTCACCGAGGCGGGCGAGCAGGCGCTCACCGGATGGCTGCAGGCGCACGAGCGGCGCATCGGCACCGCCATGGAGCTCCTCGCCGACCACGACCGCGACGCGATCATCGCCGCGTTGCCGGCCCTCGGCCGCCTGGTCGAGGCGCTCGGCGACCGCCCCCGCCCGCCCAACGAGTGAGATCACCCGGGACGGCCTGGTCAGTGGGATCGGTCGATGTTCCCGGCCTCAGGACCGGACGAGGCGGGCGATGGCCGCGGTCGCCTCACGGACCTTCTCGTCCGCCGCGGGCCCGCCCTCGGCGACGGCCTGGGCCACGCAGTGCGCGAGATGATCGGACAGCAGGCCGAGCGCCACGGACTGCAGGGCCCGGGTGGCCGCGGACACCTGGGTGAGGATGTCGATGCAGTACTTGTCCTCGGCGACCATGCGTTGCAGGCCGCGGACCTGGCCCTCGATCCGCCGCAGCCGGGCGGTGTACTCGTCCTTGCTGTTTGCGTAACCGTGCTGCGACTTTCCGTGATCGGAGTGGGGTGGGGTTGGTTGGCTCCCGTCCGGCTGGCTCTCGTCCGACCGGCCCGCCTCCGGTTGGCTCGCCTCCGGTCGGCCCAGCTCCGGTTGGCTCTGAGCCGCCCGGTCCTGAGTCGTCTGGCTGACTTCGGCCTTCACTCGCACCGCCCGCCCCACGCCGTCACCCCGGAGATACCCCCCAACGGTACGTGCGAACAGGGGTGACCGTCGAGGTCAGCCCAGGGGGCCCAGCAGTTCGACCCGGACGCCCCGGTCGTCCAGCGCCTGGCGGACCCGCGGCCCCGCGTTGCGCAGGCGCAGCCGGGAGCCGCAGCGGGTGGCATGCCGGCTCATGGCTCCGAGCAGCACCGCTCCCAGTGGATCGGCGTCCCGCACGCCGGCGAGATCGACGATGATCTCCCGCTGCCCGAGGGCGGCCGCCCTCGCGACGGCGGACCGCGCCGCGCTCGCGGCGCTCGCCACGAGCAGCCCGGACAGGTGGATGACGGCACCCTCCTCCCAGAGCTCGACACGGGCCGAGAGGGGACACGCCGAGGGGCGGGGCTCGACGGCGGAGAGCGCGGCAGCGGCCACCACCCTGCCCCCGGCGGCGACCGTCGCAATCGCGGCGGTGCCCGCGATTGCGGTGGTCGGTGTGATCTCGGCCGTGGCCACCGGGCCGGGTGGCGCCGCCCCGGAGGCGCGCAGCGGTAGCGCCCCCGGTGGGGCCCCCGTCGGTGGGGCCGCCGTGACCGGCACGAGTGCCGTCGAAGGCCCTGCCGCGCGGCCGGCATGGGTGGTGAGAGTGCCGGCTTCTTTGCCGATGGTGAGCGTCACGTCGTCTCCGAAGGGAGCGAGGTCGCGGTAGACGCGCGAGAGTTACCCCAGGTTCCTGCCCGGTAAGTATCGCGCCCTCTCGTGACGGAAACCAATGCCGAAAGTCACCTTGTGTTGTGCCGGCAGCACGTGTATAGCGTGTCACATTTACGAGCGTCGGCCTGGTCGGAGCTGGTAGAAGCGCCGGTGTCTCAGGCCAGGATCTCCGCCGCGACGTCGGTGGCGGCGGGGAGCAGGAGGGAATGGGAGCCCGCGCCGACCGGCAGGCCGCTGCACCGGTGCAGCAGCTCGGCCGGCGCCGCCAGCAGCTCGTCGCCCCCCGCCGGAGCCAGCAGGGTGACACCGAACGGCAGGCCCGCCGCGAATCCCACCGGAACAGCCACCGCGGCCAGGTCCAGCAGGTTCGCGAACGTCGTGTACCGGCCGAGGTTCGCGTTGAGGCGGATCGGGTCGGCGAGCATCGCGTCGATCCGGTACGTCGTCGGAACGGTCGGCACCACGACCATGTCGACGTCCACCCACGTCCGCTCCGCGCTGCGCCGTAGGGCGCGCAGCCGGGTCAGGCCGCGGAACACCTCGGCGCCGGTGATTCCCGCGCCCGGTTCGAGAACCGCCCGGATGACGGGATGCACCGGGTCCGCCGGGCCGGCGTCCGGGACCGTCTGAAGGAACGCCTCCACGGCGGCGTACCGCTCCGCCAGCCACGGGCCGCCGTAGAGCAGGGTGCCCGCCTCCAGGAACGGGCCGAGGTCGATCTCCGTCACCTCGGCGCCCCCGTCGGCGAGCAGGCCCACGCCGACGCCGAACACGGCCGCGGCGCCCGCGTCGCCGAGGAAGTCGAGCTGATCGGCCCGGGGCACGCCGATCCGCGGCCGGACCGGCTCCGGAACCTCGGCCCGCGGCACCTCGGTCCGCGGCACCTCGGTCCGCGGCGCTCCGGTCCGCGGCGCTCCGCCCGGCGCCGGGCTTCCGAGCCCGGGGAACCGGCGGGAGTACGGGTCCTCCTCGTCGTAGCCGCTCATCACCGACAGCACGCGGTAGGCGTCGGGTACGGAGAGCGCGAAGACGCTCGGGCAGTCCAGCGAGCGGCAGGCGGGCACCACGCCCCTTGTGCTCACCAGCCCGCGGGACGGCTTGAGCCCGACGGTGTTCGTCAGCGCCGCCGGCACCCGGCCCGAGCCGGCGGTGTCCGTGCCGACCGCGAACGTGACCAGCCCGTCCGCGACGGCCACACCGGATCCCGAGCTCGACCCTCCGGCGATCATGTACGGGTCGAACGGGGACGAGGGGATCCCGTAGGGGGAGCGGGTGCCGGACAGCCCCGTGGCGAACTGGTCGAGGTTGGTCTTCCCGACGCAGACCGCGCCGGCCGCGAGCAGCCGGGCGACCGCCGGCGCGGTGCCCGCCGGGAGCCGGCTGAAATCGGGGCAGCCGGCCGTCGTGGGCAGCCCGGCGACGTCGATGTTGTCCTTCACCGCGAACGGCAGCCCGAACAGGGGGGGCAGGCTGGGCCCGGTCCCGGCCGTCGTCCCGGGCTCGGGCCCGAGCCCGTCGGGGCCGGCGTGTCCGAGGCGTGCGCTCGCCAGCAGGACGTCCAGCTCGGTGGCCCGGCGCATCGCCTCCGCGCGGGGCACCAGGGTGATCCACACTCCGTCGTCGCCGCGTGCGGCGATCCGGTCGTAGACGCCGTCCACCACCTCGCGCACGCTCAGCCGTCCCGCGAGGTAGCCGGCGCGCAGGACGTCGGCCTGCAGGTCCGGTGGGGTGGTGGGGCGGCGCGTGCTCCGGTCGCTCACCGGGCGGTTGCTCACCGGGCGGTCGCTCAGGCCGCCGCGAGCGCGGCCGAGACCGCGTCCCGCACCGCCGCCGAGGTCGCGACGGCGCCGAACACCCCGCCCTGCATCGTCACCATGTGCAGGGCCGCCCGGTGATTGGCGGGGTCGGTCGCGCCCGTGCAGTCCGAGAGGATCAGGCACTCGTAGCCGCGGTCGTTGGCGTCGCGCATCGTCGTGTGGACGCAGACGTCCGTGGTGATGCCCGTCAGGATGATGTGGGTGATCCCGCGCCGGCGCAGCACGAGGTCGAGGTCCGTGGCGTAGAACGAGCCCTTGCCCGGCTTGTCGATGATCACCTCGCCGGGCAGTGGCGCGACCTCGGGGACGATCTCCCAGCCCGGCTCGCCGCGGGTGAGGATGCGCCCGCGCGGGCCCGCGTCGCCGATCCCGGCGCCGATCCGCTTCGAGCGCCACAGCTTGTTCGGCGGGCAGTCGGACAGGTCGGGGCGGTGCCCCTCCCGGGTGTGAATGATCATGAAGCCCAGGGGACGCAGCACCCCGAGCAGCGCCGCCGTGGGGGCCAGGCCCGCCCGGGTGAGCTCGAGGTCGTACCCCATCGTGTCGACGTAGCCGCCATCGCCGCAGAAGTCGACCTGCCAGTCGATGTTGATGACGGCGGTGGTCGCGGGGCTGAACGAGCCGTCGTAGGGCCAGTTGTAGGGCTCGGCGGTGACGGGCCCCACGGTGAGACCACCGCTCGCGGGGGCCACGGGTTCGGTCGTGACGGTCATCTGCTCCTCCTCGGCCGTCCAGGTCTCTCGTCGGCACAGCGTCTTCCGCCGGCGCAGCGTTTCCCGTCGGCGCACCGTGCTAGGTGGCCGAGCGGGGCGGACGTCCGCGGTTCAGCACCATCTGGGTGATGGCCCGGGCCGCCCGCCGCTCCACGACCTCCATCGACTCGCCGACGTGGCTGCGCAGCGCCCGCACACCCGCCTCCATCTCCCCGGCGAGCACCTTCTCGAGGATGTCGAGATGCTGGGTGATGGTCAGATCGATCCGGTCGGCGGTCAGGAAGTCGTACATCCGCACGGGGCGGATCCGGGCGTTCACAGCGTCGAGCATGTTCGCGAGCTCGCCATTGCCGGACGCCCGGCTGAGCGTGATGTGAAAGTTCTCGTCCAGGGCCACAAAGGCCGGGTCGGGCGTGGGGGGATCGGCGCGTAGCGCCCGCCAGTCGTCGCGCAGCGGTTCGAGCAGTGCGGCCTGGTGCGCCGCGCCGGACTCCAGCGCCCGCTGCAGCCCGCGCAGCTCCAGCGTGACCCGGATCTCGTACAGGTCGCGCAGCCCGGCGAGGTCGGGTTCGGCGGGGTAGTAGCCGCCGTCCTGCCGCTTCTCGACCAGGCCGTCTCCGGCGAGCCGGGTCAGGGCCTCGCGTACCGGTGTCCTCGACACTCCCAGCAGCGCGGCGACGCGTTCCTCTCCCAGGCGGTCCCGGAAGGAGAACTCCCCTGACATGAGCCGATGGCGCAGCGCGACGTAGACATGGTCCCGCAGGTTTCCCGAGCCGGAGGCCCGGGTGGTTGGCGACGGTGTCATGACGCCGAGCATCTGCCATGGACGGCGCGGACGTACCACCCGCCCGCCGTCCCACCGGTGACCCGCCTCGCGGGGCACGCGGCGCGGGGCCTTGCCGGGATCGCGGCACAGGCAGCAGTGCAGGTCGTGGTGCCGGCCGCGGCGGGTGTGTGGCCGGGCCCGGCCCGCGGTGGCGGGCGGAGCACCCGTCCGCGGCTTTCTGCATACCGAGCTGTATACAGTGTCGTGTACATGAAAGTGAAGGTAGAGACGAAGAATTTTCTGATCAACACTCGCGCAGTTACATTCACACGTCGACGGTTAAGTACCCGTTAATCGAGGGTGCGGAAGGTGGCCGGATGGAGCCGCGCGGTGCGCACGGGACCCGCAGCACCCCCCAGGGCGGCAGCGCGCAGGGAAGCGTCCCGCAGGGCGGCCCCGCCCAGGGTGCTGTCGCCGCCGGCCGTGGCGCCGGGACTGCCGCGGGCCCGGCCTTCCTCCTGCTGCACGGCACCGCGACGACCGGGGCGGTGTGGTCGGGTGTGCGCGCGGCACTCGCCGGCCGGGAGGTGCACGCTCCGGACCGCCCGTCCACCGGCGAGCTGGCCGCGGAGATCGCGGCCCTGGCGCCGTCCGTGGCCGGCCGGCTGCTCGGGGGAGTCAGCGGCGGCGCCACCCTCGGTCTCGCGATGCTCGCGGCCGGCGTCCCCATGGTCGCCGCCGTGCTGCACGAGCCGGCGGTCGGCTCGCTCGTCCCGGGGCTGCTCACCCCGATGGCGGAGGCGTTCGCCTCGGGCGGGGTGACGGCGTTCGGGCAGCGGCTCTACGGCCCGTGCTGGCGGCCGGGGCACGCGCCGGCCGACATCGCGATGGTGGAGCGCGACCTCGAGATGTTCCTCGGCTTCGAGCCGGGCTCACCGCCCGTGGGGGCGCCACCGGTCCTGATCACCGTCGGCGCACAGTCACCGCCCGTGCGGCATCGCGCGGCCGCGGCGCTGCGGGCCCGGTTCGATCTTCCCGTCCGGGTGCTGCCGGGGTGCGGTCACGCCGTCCACCTGGAAGCGCCGGAGCTGTTCGCCGCGCTGCTCGCCGAGACCGCGGCCGGCCTCCCACACTGATCCGCCGGCGCTGAGCGGCAGGTGCTGGGCCGCCTGCGCTGATCTGCCTGCGCTGAGCGGCCGGGTCAGCGTTCGACGTGGTGGGGCGGCAGATCCGCCAGGAGACGGGCGAGGTCGGCGTCGGCCTCGTTCTCGTCGAGCAGAGTCTCGTCGCCCCAGCCGATCTCCCGCTCGTCGCTGGGGAGTTCGTGGTCGGGCAGCGGCGCGTCTCCCATGAGGATCTCCTCCGATCGCCATGCGGCCCGGTGGCCGCTCGGTCTGTGCGGGGCGGTCCTGTCCGGCCGGTGTCCTCGCGAGCGGCGGCACCGGCGGCGGGGCCAATCTACCGGCGCGGCCCCGCCGGACGGGGCAGACGACACGGCCCGCCACCGGTCCCGTTCCGACGCTCATCTTCGGGCCCCGGGCCCCGGGCCCTGAAGCCCGGGGCCCGGGGAACCAGGCCAGCCCCTTGGTGGCACTAGGGGTGAGCCTCGTCGCACGGGCGGGTCGGGCGGGCGGCGGCCGCCGCGCGGTCGGCTGGTGCGCGGTCGGCGAACGTCGCGGTAAGCGCCGCCGCCATCGCGCCGACGATCACGCGGTGGGTGGCCTGCCCGCCCGCGCGGTAGGCGTCGCGCTCCCGCTGGGACCAGGCCCGTTCGAACAGGCCGGGCTCCGCGGGCTCGGTGGCCAGGACGGCCCGCAGCGAGGCCCGGTACCTGGCCACCAGCAGCGGCGGTTCGCCGTACGGATTCTCGTCGTAGGCCTCGTCGCGGTCTATCAGCTCACGGATCTCGTCGCCGCCGATCGGCCGTCGCGGCCGGTGCTCTGCCGACGGATGTGCTGCGGGTGGGTCTGCTGGGGGCATGGTTTCCTCCTCGGCCATTATTTGTCGACAAGCAAAAACGACCCTAGCGAGGTTCTTGGACAAGAGCAAAGTGGTTACGATGTTCGCTGTGGACGACGGTGAGCAGTTGGTGGGCATCGGGGACATCGCGTTCCAACTCAAGATCACGCGACAGGCCGTGGACTACTGGACTCGCAAGGACGCCAAGTTTCCGGAGCCTCTGCAGGTCATCAACGCGCCGGCCGGCAGTGGGGCCAAAGGAACCAGGGTTTGGCGCAAGCGTGAGGTCGACGCCTGGATCGTGGAGCACTACCGGCGGCGCAAACAGTAGTGGCATGCGCGTCCGGTATGGCTGATCGAGGTACGGCTGATCCCGGCGCGGTCGCGGTGGCCGGGATGCCGTGCGGTGTCAGGGATCCCGTACACAGGGAGCCTTGATCACAAAAACGGGCAATACGCCCGAAACGCCCACGACAAGTGTCGCCGGGTATGTGATTCGACCCGCTCAAGCGGAGCGCGGTCTCCGATCTCGTGGATCGACGGTATTCGGTACCCGAGTTCGCCGTGGTGGTCCGTTAGTGCGGCCGGGCGCCTTCCGGTAACCGGTCGCGTGACGCCGCCGCCGTCTTGAACGCGTGCGACGGAGGGCGCGCCGGCAGGGTTCCTTCCGCTGCTGCCGGTCGCAATTAGCCGGACGTCCTTGAATCCGTTTAATTGGGTACACCAATCTCTTCGGTGGTCCGCCCATGCGGCTGATTGCCTGCCAGTCCGTTGCCGCCGAGCCGTCTTGTTGTCGCCACGCAAGCTGGTGCGCCACTCGGGAGTCGTGGCGGCGAACCACGAACTCGCTGGTGAGGGCACGCTGCGGGGGTGGGGGGACGGTCTGCGGGGCCCGGCGGCGTGGGCGCGTGACCAGGCCCGGGCCCATGGTTCGAGGGATGGTGGGTCGGTGGCCACCTGGCCTGGGAGGCACCCCACCGGGCGGGCCGGGCCGCGGCGGCCGGCGTCACCACGGCTCGCTCCGAGCCGGCCGGGGTCCGCCCCGAAGTGAGTTGCCGCAGCGGCGTATGGAATGGTTGAGCCAACTCACTCCGCTGGCGACCCCACCGTGAGGAGTATCAGCTCACGTCGATGACGGCCCCACCGGACCGGGCCGCCAGGCCGAGGAAGCCGGCGCGGGGAAGAACGCGATCAGGCGGAACCGGTATGTATGGCTGACCAGCTCGCGCGGCTGACCGGCGCGTCGGTGGCCCGGGGCGGATGACGAGCTCCGGAGACGGGCATGGGGCAGCCCCCGGCAACTGCCGGGGGCTGCCCCATGCGAAAGGTGACAGGCGGGCCGGGGGCGGTTCCCGGCCCCCGTCAGGCCGCCGCGGTGCTGGAGGCCGTGCTGCTGGACGTGCTGGACGAACCGCCGTCACCCGACGAGGACCCGGCCGAGGCCGAGGACGAGCCGGTGGAGTCCGACCTGGTGGCCGAGGAGCCGCCGTCGGCGCCGCTCTTGGCGGACGAGTCGCCGTCCGACGAGCCCACGGAATCCTTGGGCCGGGCCGGGACGCCTGACGAGGACCCGGACCGGCTGTCGGTCTTGTAGAAGCCGCTGCCCTTGAAGACGAGGCCAACGGAGCTGAACACCTTCCGAAGCCGGCCCGTGCAAGCAGGACACTCGGTCAGTGCCGCGTCACTGAAGCTCTGCACGGCCTCGAGATCGTGCCCGCAGGCGGTGCAGCGGTACTGGTAGGTCGGCACGGACTCCTCCCGGAGTTGGCACTCGGTGGTAAGGACTGCCAACTCTAACGCCTCGACGGGCCCGCTGGCTTCCCGATTGCCGGAGCAGGTGTCACAGCGGTGCCGGTCGGACGATTCTGGTCGGCGTCACGATGATGGTCACCGGCCGGTCGTGCGGCTTCGCCGGGACGTCCCCGAGCAGCTCGCGGTCGTTCAGCAGCGCGATCACCGGGGTCCCGGGGGTGGCCCGGGTCAGCGCGCGGTCGTAGGAGCCGCCGCCGCGTCCGAGCCGGTTGCCGCGCTCGTCCGCCGCGAGGGCGGGCACGATCACGACGTCGGCCTTGGCGAGCTCGACGAGCGGCGCGCTCGGCGGTGGCTCCCGGGTGCCCATCGCACCGGGGATCAGTGTGCCGGCGAACTCGCGGAAGTCCAGGTCGAGGTCGGCGCGCACGACCGGCAGCAGCACCCGTACGCCCCGGGCGCGCAGCCGGGTGAGGATCTCGGCGGTGTCGGGCTCGTCGGCCATCCCCACGTAGGCGGCGACGCAGGAGGCGGCGGTGACCTCGGGCAGCGCGAGCAGCCGCTCGGTCAGCACGGTCGGGTCCGGCAGGACGCCGGCCCGGCGCAGCGCGAGCAGCCGCCTGCGCAGCTCGCTCTTGGGCTGTGGCGCTCCGGGCCGCGTGTACGCGGGCACCGGCCCGGGTCTCGTGCCGAGGCCGGAACCGGGGCCGGCCGCGATACCGTCCCCGGCACCGTCCCCGGAACCATCAGCGCCGGAACCCGAGCCGGCCGCGGAACCCGAGCCGGCCGCGGAGCCGGTGATCTCCAGGTCGGCGGCCGCCGACCCGGCCGGCCCCACGGGATCCCGTTCGGAGCCGGACCGGCCCACCACGCCACTGCCGGTGACGGTACCTCCGGTCACAGCCATCCCCACCCTCAGCGCACTCGGGCCCGGTTACCTGGGCGCTGGGCCCGCCACCCGACTCCTCGAGCTTTCCGCACCGGCGTGCTGTCCATGCGGCCGATGGTGATCCGAAAGACGACACCGGCACGACATCCCGCTGGCGAAGGCCTCACGGTACCGTGATCGACCCGCACGTGGAGATCTGCCCGCTGCGGACCCGCCGGGCCCGCCCGACAGGTCGGTGAGCGTGACTTACCGGGTGCGGACGGTCGGTCCCGGAGCCGTCTTGGCCGGGCGCGGCCCGCCGTGAGCGGAGCGGGGCTGTCGGGTGCGCCGTGCCGCCGGGGACCACGATGGCCCGATGCCTCACGCGGATGCGGGTTCACGGCCAACACGGATGATCACTAGCTGTGAATGTCCTGTGTGTGTACGCCGTCGTGCCCTGAGGATGCCCGCCCGACTAAGGTTTCGCCCATGCCAGTGACGAAGGCGGTCATTCCCGCCGCGGGTCTGGGGACCCGGTTCCTGCCCGCGACGAAGTCGGTTCCCAAGGAGATGCTACCTGTCGTCGACAGGCCGGCCATCGAATACGTCGTCGAAGAGGCCTCCCGCGCGGGCCTGCGTGATGTGCTGCTCGTGACGAGCCGCACCAAGAAGGCCATCGAGGACCACTTCGACCGGGAGGGGGATGTCGAGGCCGCGCTTGAGCGCAAGGGCGACAAGGTTCGCCTCGAACGCGTCCGGGCCTCCGCCGAGCTGGCCGAGGTCCACTCCGTCCGTCAGCCCTCGCCGCGGGGGCTCGGTCACGCCGTTCTGTGCGCCTCCGCGCACGTGGGCGACGAGCCGTTCGCGGTCCTGCTCGGGGACGATCTCATCGACGAGCGTGACCCGCTGCTGGTCGAGATGCTCGCCGTCCAGGAGCGGCACGGCGGGGCGGTCGTCGCGCTGATGGAGGTGCCCGAGGAGGCCGTCTCCATGTACGGCGTGGCGACGATCGCTCCGGCGGCCGCCGCTCCCGCCTCGGCCGCTCCCGCCTCGGCGGTCTCGGCGGCTTCGGTGGAGCAGGTCCCGGCGGGCGGGTCCGGCGGGCGCTACCGGACGGTGCGCATCACCGACCTGGTCGAGAAGCCGCCGGTGGACGAGGCGCCCAGCAACCTGGCCGTCATCGGGCGCTACGTGCTGCCTGCGGAGATCTTCGACGTCCTGCGGGCCACGCCGCCCGGCCGGGGGGACGAGATCCAGCTGACCGACGCGCTGCGGACGCTGGCGGAGCGGGCCGGCGCCGACCCGGGCGCGGAGATTCCGGTGCACGGCGTCGTGTTCACCGGGCGCCGTTATGACACCGGTGACCGGGTCGACTACCTCAAGGCGGTCGTCCGGCTCGCCTGCGAACGGCCGGACCTCGGCCCGGAGTTCTACCCGTGGCTGGAGGAGTACGTGGCGTCCGGCGGTCCCAAGGCCGAATGCTGACCGGCGGGGCGGGCTCGCCCGCGGCCGCGGTGGCCGTGGGCCTGCCTGTCCCGAGGGCGGACGCCGACGGACTTACCTGACGGGGCGCTCCGAGCGGGCTCAACCGACGGTGCTCCTGGATGATGCTCCTGATGGAGCGCACCTTGTCCGCCGGTGACGTGCCGCACTGACGAAAAGTGACCAGGCCTGCGCGGCGAAGGACAGGTCAGGAATTTCTCGGGGCCCTTGCTTGGGCGCATCGGCACCTTCGGGCAGACTGGACGCGCGTCTTCGCGCGGAAATGTCCAGGCTCCTGACATGTTGGCCCTGAAGTCGCCACGTCAGGCGAGGAACCGCCCGCGGGTCAACGGCTGTCGAGAGCTCACTCGCCGGCCGTCATGGCCTGCTGCCCGGCACACCGCTGACACGAAGGCTATATGGCCTGAACAGAAGTGTAAAGAACGGGACGGGTGCCTGTGAAAACGGTAGACCAGCACGCATCGGACATTATCGCCGCAATCCACCCCATGTCGCCGCGGCGGACGGCGCTGCGCGAGGCGCACGGCTGCGTGCTCGCGGCGCACGTGCGGGCGACGGTGGCCGTCCCGGGCTTCGACAACTCCGCGATGGACGGCTACGCCGCCCGCGCCGCGGACGTCGCCGAGGCCAGCGAGGACAACCCGGTGACGCTCCCCGTGGCCGGCGAGATCATGGCCGGCCCGGTGTCACCCGCGCCGCTCGCCCCGGGCACCGTCGTACGGATCATGACCGGTGCCCCGCTCCCGAAGGGCGCCGACACGATCGTCCAGCTCGAGTGGACGGACGGCGGCATCGAGACGGTTCGGATCAACCAGGCGCCGCGCCGCGGGCTGCACATCCGCCGTGCCGGGGAGGACATCGCGCCCGGCAACCTCGTGCTCGCCGCGGGCACCGTGCTCGGCGCCGCGCAGATCGGCCTGCTGGCGGCCGTCAACGTCGCCCGGCCGGCGGTCCACCCGCGTCCGCGGGTGGCGGTTCTGTCCACCGGCAGCGAGCTTGTCGAGGTCGGCACCCCGCTCGGGCCGGGCCAGATCGTCGACTCGAACAGCCACGCCATCGCCGCCGCGGCGCACGAGGCGGGGGCGCTCGTCCGCCGGGTCGACGGGGTGTCGGACGACCCCGACGAGTTCGGCGCGACCTTCGACGAGCTGCTGCGCAGCACCGACGTCCTGATCACCACCGGCGGGATCAGTGTCGGTGCGAGGGACGTCGTCAAGCAGGTCCTGAGCAAGTCCGACGAGATCCGGTTCGAGCGCATCGCCATGCAGCCCGGCAAGCCGCAGGGCTTCGGTGTCGTCGGTGGCGTGCCCGTCTTCACCCTTCCGGGTAACCCGGTGAGCGCCCTGGTGTCGTTCGAGCTGTTCGTCCGGCCGGCGCTGCGGCGGATGCGCGGCCTGCCGGCGGGCCCGGGGGGCGCGAGCTGGCGGCAGCCGGCCACCGGCACCGTCACCGTCCGGGTGAGCGAGGCTATGCAGTCCGCGGCCGGAAGGCGTACCTTTCCCCGGGTCCGTCTCGAACGTGACGACACCGGGGAGCTGGTCGCGACGTCCGCCGGGGGGCAGGGCGCCCACCAGATGTCCGGGCTGGCCTCGGCCCACGCGCTGCTCGTCGTCCCCGAGGAGGTCACCGAGGTGCCCGCAGGCACGAAGCTTCCCGCGGTGCTGCTGCCCGAGCCCGAGTGGGCCGGCCCGTTCGGTGAGGCCCGCGGGTGACCGGTCCCGGGCGGTTCACCCACGTCGACGACCGGGGCGCGGCGCGGATGGTCGACGTCTCGGCGAAGGAGGTCACGGCGCGCACGGCGACCGCCGCCGGCTGCCTGCGCACCTCACCGGACGTCGTCGAGCTGCTGCGCGGCGCGGGGGTGCCCAAGGGGGACGCGCTCGCCGTGGCCCGCATCGCCGGGATCATGGGCGCCAAGCGCACCCCGGACCTGATCCCGCTCTGCCACCCGATCGCCGTCTCCGGGGTCAAGGTGGAGCTGACCGTGGTCGACCACGGGGTGGAGATCACCGCCACGGTGCGCACCGCCGACCGGACCGGGGTGGAGATGGAGGCGCTGACCGCGGTCGCGGTCGCCGGGTTGACGCTGCACGACATGGTGAAGGCGGTGGACCCGCTGGCCGAGCTGACCGAGGTCCGGGTCGTCGCCAAGACCGGCGGGAAGTCCGGGGACTGGCACCGCGACGGCGCCGGGCCGGCGGGAGACGGGGCCGGGCCGTCGTGAGCGGCGCCTCCGGGCTGCCGGCAGGGGTTCGGGCGCGGGTCGTGACGGTGTCCGACCGCGCCCACCGCGGCGCCTATCCCGACCGCTCGGGCCCGCTGCTGGTCGACGCCCTGGTCGGGATGGGCTTCGACGTGCCCGCGCCGGTCGTGGTCCCAGACGAGCGGGCGGAGATAACCGCGGCCCTGCGCGCGGCCGTCGACGCCGGGATCGACCTGGTGGTGACCACCGGGGGAACCGGTCTCGGGCCGCGGGACGTCACACCGGAGGCCACAAGGGACCTGCTTGACCGAGAGGTGCCCGGGCTGGCCGAGGCGCTGCGGGCGGCCGGGCGGCTCAAGGTGCCCACCGCGGTCCTCTCCCGTGGCCTCGTCGGCACCGTCGGAACGACCCTGGTCGTGAACCTGCCCGGCTCGACCGGGGGAGTGCGCGACGGCGCCGCGGTCCTCGCCCCGGTCGTCGCGCACGCGATCGCGCAGCTGCGAGGCGACACCGACCACTCCGGCGGCACCGACCGCTCCGGCGGCCCGTCGGGTACGGCGCCCCACCCGCCCGCGTCCACCGGGGGCACACCGGCGTGAGAGCGCCCGGCTGGCCGGTCACCCTGCGCCATGATGACGTCGTCGTCCGGCCCATGCGCCTGCGTGACGCCCCGACCTGGGTCGAGGTCCGCACGCGCAACGCCGACTGGCTCGCTCCGTGGGAGGCCACCTCGCCGGGCTCGGCGTCGGTGCGGGCCACCTGGAACGAGCGCCAGACCATCGGCGTCTACACGCAGATGCTCCAGCGGCTGCGGGCACAGGCCCGGGTGGGCGCGGCGCTCCCGTTCGCCATCGCCGTCGACGGACGGTTGGTGGGGCAGCTCACAGTGTCGACGATCGTGCGCGGGGCGTTCAACAACGGCCAGGTCGGCTACTGGGTGGACGGCGCGCACGCCGGCCGTGGCATCGCCCCGACAGCGCTGGCGATGGTCACCGACCACTGTTTCGGCCCGGTCGGGCTGCACCGGCTGGAGGCCAACGTCCGCCCGGAGAACGCGGCCAGCCGCCGGATGCTGGTGAAGCTGGGCTTCCGCGAGGAGGGCCTGCACCGCAGATTTCTCGCGATCGACGGTCGGTACCGCGACCATATCGGCTATGCACTGACGACCGAGGACGTCCCCGGGGGATTGCTGGCCCGCTGGAGCCGCACCCGTTCGCCCTCCTCCTGAGCAGGCTTACGGCACAGGCTTTCGCCCCGGCGTCGTCGGTGCCGGTGGTCTCTTTGTCCAGTGCCCGTTAGCGGGGTTTCCGGCGTCGCCCAGGCCCCTCTTCAGGGGGCGGCTCGCGGTCCGTTCGGACGTCCTACGCGACCTCTTCGGACGTCCAACGCGTGCCGTTCGGGTCGCCTTCGGCGTGCCCGCGCGGTGCCGCTGGTGCTCGCCGTGGCCCACTCGGGCCGCTTGGGTCGTCACTCAACCTGCTCGGCGTTACGTTGGGTGCTCGTAGTGTGACCTGCCCACCCGGACGGGGGGAGTATCACCCAGCCCACATCGGTATCACCTCGGATTGACAGTGGACGGCCACCCGGTGAACCTCGCCGACGAGTGCGACACGCGGGCTTCCGGTCGGTGACCGCGCGCATTCCGCTCACTAGCGTCGAGCACGGAATCGTAAACGACGACATCGAGAAGAGGCGTCCAGATGGTCTGCTCGCTCGCGCATGCCGCGCCTGGCGCGTCCGATCCGCGCCCGGCTCGCGGCGGGCGGGCGGGGACCAGGTCCTCTCGCCCCGGCCGCCCTGAGGGATGCCCAGCCGGCCCCGCCGGCATCGCGAACGGCTCGCGTCGGCCGAACGGCGTCAGGTCGCCGAACGACGTCCCAGGAACATTGCGGAGCGTGACCGCGTGAGTGCGCTCATCTGGCTGGCGATCGTTGCCGTATGGGGCTTCGTACTCATCCCCATGTGGCTGCGTCACCATGATTCGGCGGTGGAACAGCGGTCCGCGGACCGCTTCTCCACCGCCATGCGGGTGCTCTCGCGGCGCGGCTCACCGCGCGCCGGCACGGGCCCGCTGACGCGGGCCCCGTCCGAGGGCTCGCCGGCGGTGGCACAGGAGGCGGCAGGGATGGCGCGATCGCGCTCCGGCGAAGGTCCCGGCACGGGGCAGCTCGGCGCGGCCGACCCGGCGGATACCCGGGCCGGGGTGAATTCCGCGGCCGCCCCGACCTCTCCGGAGACTTCCGGCGCGGCGGCATTTCCCGCGGGCACCGGCACGGACGCGCACCCCCGCACGGACCTGGCCGACGACCTCGACCCCATGGACGATCTCGAGCACCTGGACGGGCTCGAGCACCTCGACGGCGTTGACGGGACGGACGGCGTCCACGGCCTGGAACACGCCGACGGGATGGACCTCGACGGGATGGATGACTTCGCGGACGGCCGCTCGGCGGGGGCGCCGGGCACGCCAGGGGACGTTGATGCGCCCCCGCGGCTGTTCGGGCCGACCTCGGGTGTGCCGCGTCGTGTCCCCGCCGACCGGGCGGTCCGCGCGGCGCAGGCCGATCGCACGGCGCTCGTCCGGCAGCGGCGGCAGCGGCTCTTCGTCCTGCTCACCGCGCTGCCGATCAGCGTCATCCTCGCAGCCACGCTCGGCGGCATGTGGATGATCGTCCACCTCGCCGTCGACGTCGCCGCCGCCGGGTATGTCCTGCACCTGCGCCGGTCCGCGCAGGCGCACCGCCGGGTGGTGCGCTCCCGGGCCGCGCTCGACCGGCGGATCGCCGCCGAGCGCGCCGTCCGCGCCTACGGCGGCATCCGCGGCTGGACCGGCGGTGCGCGGGAGCACGCCCCGGGCTCCGCCTCCTGGGCGGGCGGCGCGGCACGCGGCACCGAGTACTCCCCGGTGCGGTTCTCCGCCGGAGGCCCGGCCGAGACCCTCACCGCCGACGACCTCGCGCACGCGCGGGCCGAGACCGTCGACCTCGGCTCCGTCGCCGACCAGGCGCACGCCACAGACGGGGCCGATGGCCACCGTGGCGGCGCGGGCGACGACGAGGCGGAGGGCGACGACCCGGCCCACCCCGGCGACGCCCACGACGCTTACGAGGCCCACGACGCTTACGACGCTTACGAGGCGGACGCGGCAGCGTCCTCGTCGCCGGCGGCAGAGGGCGCCCACCCCGGCCACCAGCCCGAGTACGCCGAGTACACGGCCCGCCGCGACGCCTCCGGTGACGTCGAGTACGTCGAGTACGTCAACGCGGAGCAGCTGGGCTACGACGCCGCGGCGGCCTACCCGACGCCCGCCGGTGACGCCGCGCGGACCGAGTACGCCCAGTACGCCGTCCAGGCCGAGTACACCGAGTACCCGGGGCACGTCGAGTACCAGGCCGGGTACGTCGAGTACGCCCAGCAGGCCGGCTACGCCGAGGAGGCCGGGTACGCGGAGCAGGCCGGCTACGCCGAGGCGGCTGGCTACGGCGAGGCTGCCGGTTACGCCGCTCACGCCGGGGCGGCGGGCTACGCCGAGGCGGCGGGCTACGCCGAGCAGGCCGGATACACGGAGCAGGCCGGATACGCCGAGCAGGCCGGGTACGAGGCCGGCGACCAGGTCGCGCGCGGCTACGGTGGCGCCGCCGGGCCCGCGGCACCCCGCTCCGGCGGCGCGTCCCGTCCCGTCCCGCGCCCCGGGGCGCGGCCGAACACCTCGCGTCCCGGACGCGTCCAGGTCAACCCGCCCGGAACGCACGGCGGCCTGATTCCGCCCGCCGCGGCGACCGCGGGCCAGAGCGAGGCGGTCGCGGCGACCGAGGCGACCGGGCCGGCGGCCGGCGCCCAGGCACCGGACGAGCTCGAGACCCTGCTCCGGCGGCACGCCGTCGGTAGCTGACCACCAGCGGCCGACAGTCGCCGGCCGGCCACCAGCGGCTGGCCGTCGGTGGCTGGACTGCCGGGCACCGGCCGGTGCCCGGCACCGCCGTGTGGGTGACTCCGGCTACAGGTTCCGGCGGCTGATCGGCCGCCGGAACCGGAGACATCCAGGCCGGCGGTGATGGCCCGCGGCGAGCCGGCGCCGCCGGGCGTCGGCGGGCGCTGACGGGCCGGGTCGCGTCCGGCCGGGGGCCCGGTCCGCGTGCATAATGGCCTCGTGACACTCCGCTCGCAGACCACCCCCGCCACCGCTCGTCGGCGTGCCGGGGCCCTGGCTGCCTGTCCGCGGTGTTGTCCCTGCCCTCGCGCCCACTGACGCCGCGCCCGAACCTCGAACGGCCGCCCGGCGTCGCCCGATCCGGTTCCACCCGGCGGGCCGGGGCGTGAGGGGCCTCCGGATCACGTTCCTCCCGCCTGGCCGGCCAGCGGCCTGAGCCCACGCGGGGCACGTGATCACGTGCCAACCTCCCGGAGCTCACCGCGGGCCGATGCCCGCGCTCGCACTCCGGCGATGTGTCCTTCCGTGTTCGTTCATCGGTGCGTCCCGGTGTCGCGCCGTCGGTGTCTCCTTCCGGCCCCGCCTGTCGCGCGCCCGTCCGCGCCCCTGGGCGGGCTCCGGAACGCCGGCGAGACGTGGGCCAGCCGGGGCGAGGCGCCGGCGGGGACAGCCCGCGGCAGGAGGAGAGATCCGGTCTTGATGTTCGAATCTTGGCTCGCCCGGCTGCGGGACCGGGGATTCGTCATGTGCCCGGCGAGCAGCGCCATTCCCGTGGATGTGAGAGCCGTCGCGGCCGACGGCACGGGCCTGCATTTCCGCTGCCGTGGCGTCCGCGTCCGGCTCGCGGTCTACCGGCCCGGCCGAGCGGCCTGGCAGACACCGCTGCGGGACGAGAACTGGGCGCCCGAGGAGTCCCTGGAACTGTGGGAGCGCCGCCCGCTGCGCGACGGCACCGTTCCCGCCAAGGGCCGCCTCGTCTTCGTGGCGGACGGCGAGGACGGCGCCGCGGAACCGGACGCGGAGATAGTCCTCGACGGCGCGCGCAGCCGCGGCTGGCGCGGCCACGAGGCCGGGCTGCTCCGGACGGCCGAGGCGGCGTCGTTGTTCGAGAACATGCTGCTGGTCGCCGGGCTCGCCGCCGAGCTCGACGAGATCCCCGACGCGGCGAGCCCACCGGTCTTCGCCGTCCTGCCCAGCACGCCGTGGCCGCTGGTTCAGGCTGACCCGGCCGGCTGGGACGGCGGCCGGATCGTCCGCCAGACGGATCGCCAGCCGGCCAGCGAGGGCGCCCACCCACTCCCATCCGGCGTGCTGTAAGCTTCAGTTGCTTCCAGGGGGTGTAGCTCAGCCTGGTAGAGCGCCTCCCTCGCACGGAGGAGGCCAGGGGTTCGAGTCCCCTCACCTCCACTCGCCCTCAGCGGTGCTTGCTGCGCCGTCTGAGGGCTTCATCATGTCTGCCCGGGGGCCGACCCCCGGACCCCCACGTGCGCGATCGTTTTTCGGGTCGGTGGTGTTCGCGCGATGCCAGGGGTTCGAGTCCCCTCAGCTCCACAATCCGACCCACCGTCGACGCCGTCCGCCCGAGCCGTTGGGTGATCTCCCGGATTCTGTGGCTCTGCTCGCGCAGTGTCGCGATCCGCCGCCGTCCCCACCCCGACAGCGCCAGCCTCCAGTGCTCGGTCTCGACCTCCGACTGCCGTTTCCGCCCACGGCGTCCCATCTCCACACCCCTCGTCTGGCGGGAGTGTTGCGACGAGCGCTCGAACCCACCGGTGGCGTTGCGAGTCACCCGCAGGCCCGCCAGGGCTCGAACAGGGGTGTTTCTCAGGGCTCCGGCGAGGTAGCTCACCGTTTTGATTCGCTACAGGCTGTGACGAGGAGACCGAGTGCCACGTTGCGATCGGCGGCGACCTCCTCCAGAGTTTCCTTGATTTTCCTCCTGCCGTTGAGGCGGAGGATTCCGATGGTCAGGTTCCGGAGGCTCGCGAAAGCGTGATTCGTGTTCCCGGTTTAGGGGCTCTTCC
>NZ_CASGGV010000006.1:0-21317 GCF_949319125.1 Frankia sp. Hr75.2
AGCGCGACGATACGGCCTCGGAGTCGCCTCGCCAATCGGCTTACGCCCGCCAGGACCAACGGGCGCGGCGGCGGCCCTCGCGCCCAGCCGGCCATTCACACCGCGACCGCTGGTCGGGTGACCGCCGCCCGCCTGGACCGCCCGTCAGCGGGCGCTGCCCACCGGCTCACCGTAGTGGTGGATCCGCGCGTCCGGGCCCGGGTGGATGTAGCTCAGTCTGCCGTCCGACCAGCGGACCAGGAAGGGGGGATCGCCGGCAGGCGTCGCGACCTCGAGGATCTCCCCGTCCCGCTTCGGGCCGTTCCCGACGGCGGCACGGACGACGACGGCGTCGCCCACCCGGGCCTGCCACCGGCTGAGGGTCCGGGGCCGCGGGCGCAGCGCGTCGAGCGGCAGGGGCAGGCCCCCCTCATGGTGAGGATGCCCGATCTCCGCTGCGGCGACGGCTCCGAGCGCCGCGTTCCGCGGGCCGGTCGCCGCGGTGTGCGGATCGGCCGCGGCGGCGAGCAGGTCGTCGAGCGCGACAACCCCGACGATGGTGTCCCCGTCGGTCACCACGAGCCGGCGGATCGCGTGCTCGGCGAAGACCCGGGTGATCTCCTCCCATCCCGCGGAAGGCCCGACTGTCACGACGCCGCAGGTCATGACGGCGTCGATCCGGGCGTCGAGCGGGACGGCGCGGGCGACGGCCCGCAACGCCAGGTCCCGGTCCGTCACGATGCCCGCCAGGCGCCCCTCGTCGACCACCAGCAGCGATCCGACACCGGCCCGGTCCATCAGCTCCGCGGCTTCCCGGATCGGGGTCGGGGCCGGCACCGTCACCGGCGCCCGGAACGTGATCTCACCCGTCATGGGGGCCTCCTCCTGCCAACGCCTGCGGCGAACCACACGGGGGAGCATGCTCACTTCCAGGGGCGGCCAGAGCGGACGTCGCTCCCGAAAGGCACAGGACCTGCGGCCCCCGGCATCCCTGCCGAAGGTCGCTGAGTTCGGCCCGTGATCCGGGAACCACTTCCCCGACAGACCAGACGAACCGAACCGAGCAGCGCAACCGATGCGGGAGCCCCGACCACCCCGGCCGGCCCTTCTCCCAGCACCGGAACGCGGCAGCGGGGTGTGTGATGTACGACCGCCCATACCCGATCAAAGTGAATGCCCGCCTCGACGAGCCGCTCTCGCGCTGGCTCTGGCTGGTCAAGTGGTTCCTCGCCATCCCGCACTACGTGGTGCTGTTCTTCCTCTGGGTGGCGTTCGTCGTCCTGACGGCCGTCGCCGGTGTGGCGATCCTGTTCACCGGCCGCTACCCGCGGGCGATCTTCAACTTCAACACGGGGGTGCTGCGCTGGTCCTGGCGGGTGTCCTACTACTCCTACAGCGCGCTGGCGACGGACCGCTATCCGCCGTTCTCCCTCGGCGAGGAGCCCGACTACCCGGCTCACCTCACGATCCCGTATCCGGCCCAGCTCTCCCGCGGTCTGGTGCTCGTCAAGTGGTGGCTGCTGCTCATCCCGCACTATCTGGTCGTGGGGTTCCTCGTCGGCGGCACGACGCTCAGCCACAACGCCCTGCTGACCGCGGGAACGGGCGGCGGCCTGATCGGCCTGCTCGCGCTCATCGCGGCGATCACTCTCGCGGCGACCGGCAGCTACCCGCGAGCCCTCTACGATCTTGTTGTCGGGCTCAACCGCTGGGTGATCCGGGTCGGCGCCTACGCCGCCCTGATGACCGACGAGTACCCCCCGTTCCGGCTCGACTCCGGCGGCGCCGAACCGGAACCTCAGGACCAGCCTGCCCCGAACCCCGCGGTGTGAGAGTCGTCCGGATCACCGGGCCGCTCGGGACCACACCCGACAGCGACCAGGAGTGACGTGCTCCCGTGGACCACCTGCGCCTCCCGCGCCTGCCCCGTTACTCCCGACGGTGGGCGCGGGGGGACGCCGCGAGCGGCCTGACGGTCGCGGCATACCTGATTCCCCAGGTGATGGCCTACGGCGCACTCGCGGGTGTGGCGCCGGTGGCGGGCCTGTGGGCGATCGCCCCCGCCGTCGTCGCCTACGCGATCCTCGGGTCGTCGAGGCTGCTCTCGGTCGGGCCGGAGTCGACCACCGCGCTGATGACCGCGGCCGCCGTCGCCCCGCTGGCAGACGGTGATCCGTCGCGGTACGCCGCCCTCGCCGCCGCCCTCGCCGCCGCGGTCGGGGTTCTCGCGATCGCCGCCGGCTTCGCGCGGCTCGGCATCATCGCGCACCTGCTCTCCCGGCCGATCCTCGTCGGCTACCTCGCCGGGGTCGCGGTCATCATGATCGTCGGCCAGCTGGAGAAGGTGACCGGTGTCCCGGTCGAGGGCGGAAGCCTGTTCGGCGAGCTCCGCTCGTTCGCCGGCGCGGTGCACCACCTGCACGGTGGAACCCTCGTCGTGTCGACCGCATCCCTCGTCCTGCTCGTCGTGCTGCACTGGCGCGCGCCCCGGCTGCCGAGCCCACTACTTGTGATCATGGTCGCGACGCTCGCGGTATGGGCCTTCGGCCTCGACACGCACGGCGTCCGCGTGGTCGGTGACATCGACGGCGGGCTTCCGCACCTGACGATGCCCACGGGCGCCGACCTCGTCGACGTCGCACCGTCCGCGCTCGGCATCCTCTTCGTCGGGTTCACCGACAACATGCTCACCGCGCGTGCCTTCGCCGGACGCGACGGCCACGCGGTCGACGCCAACCGGGAGCTGTTCGCGCTGGGAGCGGCGAACCTCGGAGCGGGGATCGGCCAGGGCTTCCCGGTCAGCAGCAGCGGGAGCCGCACCGCGCTCGCCGCGTCCAGCGGCGCGCACACGCAGGCCTACTCCCTGGTCGCCCTGGGCGCGGTCGTCCTGGTCCTGGGATTCGGACGCCCGGCGCTGGCGATGTTCCCGGTAGCGACGCTCGGCGCGATCATCATCTTCGCGGCGGTCCGCCTGGTCGACATCGCGGGGTTCCGCCGGCTGGCCTCGTTCCGGCGCAGCGAGCTCACGCTCGCGCTCACCGCCGCCGTCGGCGTCCTGGTGTTCGACATCCTCTACGGGGTCCTGGTGGCCATCGGCGTATCGCTGCTGGACCTGCTCGCCCGGGTCGCCCGACCGCACGACGCGGTACTGGGACGGGTCCCCGGCCTGGACGGCATGCACGACGTGGACGACTACCCGAACGCGCACACCGTTCCCGGGCTGCTCGCCTACCGGTACGACTCGCCTCTCTTCTTCGCCAACGCGGAGAACTTCCGCCGCCGGGCGGTCGCCGCCCTCGACGCGTGCGCCGACGACATCGACTGGTTCGTCCTCAACATGGAGGCCATCGTCGAGGTCGACATCACGGCTCTCGACGCGCTGGAGGATCTGCGTGCCGAGGTGACCAGGCGGGGCATCGCCTTCGGCCTGGCCCATGTCAAACACGAGCTGCTCGACGACCTCACCTCGTACGGGCTCACCGCGAGCGTCGGACCCGACATGATCTTCCCCACCATGCGGGCGACCACGGCGGCACACCGCCTGCGCACGGGCGACAGGCTCCCCTGATCACAACCGGCGCACGCCACCGGCCGGCGCTGTCCGACCGGGTCCCGCGGCGGCGTCAGCCCACGCCGCACTGCTCAGCGGCCGCACCGCGCCGGATGGTGTCACCGAGCCGGCCGGAATCACCGAGCGCACGGTCGCCATCGTGGCCGTCGGCCTCCGGGACGCACGCGAGCACCAGCGCGGAACGATCATCGGGCGCTCGCTGAGTGAACGCGGCGACCTCGGCGAACATGCGCTCGAGGACACCGGACACCGCGGAGGGGCGGCGGCCCCGGCCCGGCGTGCTGCTCCCGGTCTGCCGCCAGCCGGCGTCCACCAGCCGGTCGGGTCCGAACTCGACGCCCGCCGAGTTCCGCGCCTCGGTGAGGCCGTCGGTGTACAGGAACAACGACTCACCTGGGGCGAGCCGCAGCGTCCGGTTCGACCAGATCGCGGCACCGGCGAAGAGATCCGACAGGAGCGGGCCGGTGGGCCCGAGCGACCGGCCGGCCCCGTGGCGGCCGGGGGCGGTACGCCCGCGATCCCACGGGCCCCGGGAGCGCAGGACGATGGGCGCCGGGTGGCCGGCGTTCGCGTAGGTCACCGTGCCGTCCGCGGCGGCGACGGCGACGAACGCGGTCGCGTACATCTCGCCCATGTCGCCGAGTTCCGCCACTTCGGCGAGGGCACCGCCGAGAGCCTGGCCCGGATCGGCGCCGCCGAGCAGCCGCTCGCGTAGCAGCCGGCGCAGTACCAGGGCCAGCGCCGCCGCCTGGTCGCCGTGACCGGCGGCGTCGCCCATGCTGACCGCCAGCCGCCCGTCCGCGAGCCGCGCGACGTCGATCCAGTCGCCGCACATCGCACCCGGCCGTGACGGGCTGATCCGCCAGGACGCTCTGATGTCGTTCACGTGCCCACCTCCGGTATCCGCTGCCGGTCCCCGCATCAGGTGACCGGCACGGTCGGGCCCGGGAGACCGATCTCCGCAGGACCCGCGACCGCCCCGATCTGGATGCACCTGGAGGCGACGCACTCCCAGAATCGGCATCGCGCCGAACCGGTGAAAGGGACTTTCGGCAGGGAGGAGCCGGGGGAACGTCCCCGAACGGGGGTGCCGGGAGGTCTGGCCCCGGGCGGGCGGGCGGGAACCCGTCAGGTCAGGCGGCTCACCGCGGCACCGACGGCCAATCCCGGGCTTCCCCGTTGGTCCCACCGCCCCCGGGACCTTCGCACCCCGGCCGGGCTACTCGAGAACGCTGTACCCGGAGCATCCCGGGGGCAGGGTTGAGGCATGGGTGTGACGACAGTCGCGAACACGGTTCCCGCCTCGGCGGCGCCATCGGCGCGCGTCCGGCCTGGTCCCGGCGGCACGCCGGCGCCGATGCCGGCACCGGCCCGGCTGGTCGAGACGCACACGTCCGTACTGGTCTTCCTGGGTGACCGGGTCTACAAGACCAAGAAGCCGGCCGACCTCGGTTTCCTGGACTTCCGCACCCGAGAGGCACGCCAGGCGGCCTGCCACGCCGAGGTGGACCTCAACCGGCGGCTGGCGCCGGACGTCTATCTCGGCGTCGCCGACGTGATCGGCCCCGACGGCAACGCCTGCGACCACATGGTCGTCATGCGCCGCCTGCCGGCCGCCCGGCGGCTGTCCGCACTGGTCACCGCCGGCGGGGACGTCTGCGGGGAGCTGCGGGCCGTTGCCCGCCTGCTCGCCGACTTCCACACCCGCTGCGACACCTCGGCCCAGATCACCGACGCCGGCTCGCCCGCCACGCTGCGCGGGCTGTGGGACGAGGGCATCCGAGGCGTCCAGCCCTACCTGGGTTCCGTCCTCGACGCCAGCACGATCGACGCCATCGGCCGGCTCGCCGGGCGCTACCTGGACGGTCGCCAGCCCCTGCTGCGCGAGCGGCAGCACCGCGAGCTCATCCGCGACGGGCATGGCGACCTGCTCGCCGACGACATCTACTGCCTCGACGACGGCCCCCGCGTCCTGGACTGCCTCGAGTTCGACCAGCGCCTGCGGGTCGGCGACGTCCTCGCCGACGTCGCGTTCCTCGCGATGGACCTCGAACGTCTCGGGCGTCCGGATCTCGCCGCGTTCTTCCTGGATCGTTACCGCGAGTACTCCGCCGAAAGCCATCCCAGATCGCTGGAGAACCTCTACGTCGCGTACCGGGCGTTCGTGCGCTGCAAGGTCGCCTGCACCCGGCACGCCCAGGGTGACAGAGCCGCCGGCGCCGAGGCACGGGCCCTGGCCTCACTGGCCCTCACGAACCTGCGCCACGGGCGGGTGCGGCTCGTGCTCGTCGGCGGGACCCGCGAGTCGGGACGCAGCGAGCTGGCCGCCGACCTCGCCGACGCGGAGGGATGGACGCTGCTGCGCGCCGAGACCACCGGTAGCGGGCCGGACGACGCGACCGGCCGCACCACCGACCTCGGCTACGACGAGCTGCTGCGGCGCGCGGGCATCGCGGCCGAGCGCGGTGAGACCGTCGTCCTCGACGCGCCGTGGACCCTGCGCCGCGACCGGGACCGCGCCGCGGCACTCGCCGACGCCACCGCGGCGGACCTCATCCAGCTTCGGTGCGCGCATCCGGGGTACCGCCGGCCCGGCACCCGACCGGCCCTGGCCCCACGGCCCGGCACCCGGCCGGGTGCCGGGCGCACCGACGAGCCGGCCGGCACCGACCCCTGGCCCGAGGCGAAGACCCTCCGCGACGCGCCGGCACCCGACGCCACCCTGCGGGCGGCACAACGGGCGGCGGGGTGAGACGGCAATCGTGTAACCCGCACCCCGAAAGTCACACCTCGCGTATCGTGCTCGCGTGGGGGCAGGATCCGAGCTCTCGACCTCGCACCGGTCGGGCGGGACACCGGCGGCCGAACCGTCGATCAGGGAGTCCCCACGCCCGGCGCCGGGCGGACCGGCGCCCACCGGGCTGCCCGCAGGCGACGGGCTGATGTTCCCCACGGTGGCCCGGCTGGAACTCGACGACCTGCTCAGCCAACTCGTCGACCGCGCCCAGGACGTCATCGCCACCCAGAGCCGGCTGCGCGGCCTGCTGCAGGCGAACCGGGTCATCGCCACCGACCTGCGGCTGCCCGTCCTGCTCCGGCACATCGTCGAGGCCGCAACGGATCTGCTGGGTGCCCGCTACGGCGCACTCGGCGTCGTCGCCCCCGACCGCACCCTCGAGGAGTTCGTCCACGTCGGCATGACCGACGCGGACGTGGAGCGGATCGGCCACCTGCCCACCGGCCACGGCCTGCTCGGCATCCTGATCGACGACCCTCGGCCACGCCGCGCCGACGACATCGCCCATGACCCGGCTTCCCAGGGCTTCCCGGCCGGGCATCCGCCGATGCGGACCTTCCTCGGTGTCCCGATCACGGTGCGGGGCGAGGTGTTCGGCAATCTCTACCTCACCGACAAACGCGACGGCGTCCCCTTCACCGCGGAGGACGAGGAGCTCGCCCTGGCCCTGGCCGCCAACGCCGGGGTGGCCATCGAGAACGCGCGGCTCTACCACGAGTCGCAGCAGCGACACCTGTGGATGACCGCCTCGGCGGAGATCAGCCGCCAGGTGATGGTCGGCGCCGACAACGCGCTCGCCACCCTCGTGCACCGGGTGCAGGAGGTCGCCGACGCCCACTTCGTCGCCCTCGCGCTGCACACCACGAACCAGGGCACTGCGGACGGAGGCGACCCGAGCAAGGGTGCCGGGAACGCCGAACGCGGGGGAAGGGGAAACGGGGACGAGTACGCGCGCGTCGCCGTTGCCGTCACGGAGCGTGACGGTACCGGCTCGGCCGCGGGGACCGACAGCACCGCCGCACCGGACGGCCCAGCCCACGCCGGTCTGGGCACCGATGCCGGCCGCGCCGGCCGCCTGATCCCCCTCGCGCACACTCTGACCGGCCGGGTGATCGCCGAGCAGCAGGGTCTTCGCGTCGACGACGCGGAGCTCGACGCGCTCCCCGACGAGCGCGCGGCACGCACTGGGCCGCTCATGGTCGTCCCGCTCGTCGCCGGCGGCGACCAGTGCGGCGGAGCGCTGCTCATCGGCCGCGACCGCGGCGCCCGCGCCTTCACCGACGGCGACCTCGACATGGCGACAAGCTTCGCCGGCCACATCGCCGTCGCCCTCGAGCTCGCCCGGGCCCGAGCCGACCAGGAGCACCTGCGGGTCCTCGCCGACCGCGGCCGGATCGCCCGTGACCTGCACGACCACGTCATCCAGCGGATGTTCGCCGTCGCGCTCGGCATGCAGGATCTCGCCCAGTACGAGAACCCCTCCAACGCCGACCGGCTCAACGGCTACGTCGAGGACATCGACGCGACCATCAAGGACATCCGTCGTTCCATCTTCGAGCTGCGCGGGCAGGGCCCCACCAAGCGCGGCCGTCTCCGCACCGCCCTCGACAAGATCGCGGAGGACGTTCGGCCGGCCCTCGGGTTCGCCCCCGCGATCTCCCTGACCGGTCCCCTCGACACCGTCGCGGACGACCAGCTCACCGACCATCTGCTCGCCGTCACCCGCGAGGCCCTCACGAACACCGCCCGCCACGCCCACGCGACCAGCGTCGAGGTGCGGCTGGCCGTGGACGGGGACATGGTCACCCTGGACGCCGTCGACAACGGGGTCGGCATCGGTGACACCACCCGCCGCAGCGGCCTGGACAACCTGCGCGCCCGCGCCGAGAGCCTCGGCGGCACCTTCACCGCCACGGTGCCGCCCGCGGGCGGCACCCACCTCCGCTGGACCGCCCCTCTCTGACCCCGTCGGCACGCGCCGCCCGATGGCCCGGGCACGGCGCGCTGAACCGCCGGCCCGGCGAGACCGCGGCAACGAGTTCCTTCTCTCCTCCGCCAGGAGGTCGCCATGCCCGAGCGCGGTCCGGCGGACCAGCGACGGGTACAGGACGAGGCAGGGACGAGGCAGCGACAAGGCAGAGAGGACGAGGACATTGGCGACTCGGAACAGTGCGGCGGGCCGCCCGGAGCCCGCCGAGGCGGCCGGCACGGCCCCGGCCCACGCACCATCCGGCACAGGACCCACCCAGGCGCGGGTGGCGGACGTGCGCGCGGGAGAGATCATGACAACCGGCGTCATGGTGGTGGCACCGGACGACGACGTGATCCTCGCCTGGGAGGTCATGGCCCAGGCCGGCGTACACCACCTGCCGGTCGTCGAGGGATCCAGGCTGGTCGGCATGCTGGACGACCGGCGCCTGGTCTCCGAGTCGGTCGCCGGCCCGCTCGGCCCGCGGCTTCGCACCGTCAGCGAACTCCTCGACCGCGAACCACCCCAGGTCCACGCCGACCAGACCGTCCGCTCCGTCGCCGACTTCATGGCGTCCCGGCACATCGACGCCGTCTGCGTCCTGGACGAATCCGACAACCTCGCCGGAATACTCACGACGGCCGATCTGGTCGACGCGCTGGCCGGCCGCCGCCACCCACGGCGGCCCGGCACGGAGGCGGCGCTGCCCAACCCGATGCTCTTCCGCCTCGTGCCCGTGTTCTCGGCGGCGTCACCGTGCCCGCCTGATCACGGCGTGGGGTGACCATCCCGAGCAGCGGGCACACCGAAAGCACACGTATGAGCACCACTCGTGACCGTCGGCGTCCGATGTGGCGGGGGAGGCACCATCCACCCCACTGATCGGCAGAGGACGCGGCGGCTGCCCCCACCAGGCAGAGGCGGTGAACATGACCGACATACGCAGCACGATCACCAGGCAACCGGTCACCGTGGACAGCGGCACCTCGATCCGCGACGCGGCCCGCGAGATGGAGCGCCAGGGGGTGGGAGCACTCCTCGTCGTGGAGGACGACAACAACCTGGTCGGGATCGTCACCGATCGCGACGTCGTCCTACGCGGTGTCGCGCGCGGTGTCTCCCCTGACGGCCGGATCGACGCGCTCATGACGACCGAGGTGATCACGATTCCCGCCGGCGTCGACGTCGAGCGCGCCTACCGGGTGTTCCGCGACCATGCGTTCCGCCGGCTCCCGGTGATGGAGGGCCGCCGGGTCGTCGGTCTCGTCTCCGTCGACGACCTGCTCATCCGTAACGAACGCCAGGTCGCGGACCTCGTCCACCCGCTGGCCGACGAGGTGCTCACGCCGCGCCACGAGGCCGGTCCGCCGGAGCCCACATCCACGGCGACGCCGGCCGAGCCCGCCACGCCAGCGGCTGCCGCGCGCGCCTCCGCCGCCGCCGGCGTCGAGACGGAACCCAGCGCGGTGCCCGAGCTTCCGCCGCGGCGCAGGCAGATGCGCGCCGCTCCCGGCGACACGCTGGTCGTGCACCGCGGTGCCACCCGGCAACCGGACCGGACCGGGGAGATCTTCGAGGTCCGCTCGCCCGCGGGCGACCCGCCGTTCGCGGTGCGCTGGTCCGACACCGGTCACGTCAGCTTCATCTATCCCGGACCGGACGCGGAGATACGCCACCACGGCGAGCCCGCCCCCAGCGGCGCCCGATAAAAATCCGCGGCCCGTCAACGGAGCGAATGGGCGGCCTGCCCGCGGGCCAAAGGTCCGGTCGGGCCACCGACCTTCGCCGGTTCGGATGCACCCGTCTCTGCCGCACGCTGGGACCAGCCCCATCGGGCCCACCCGATCGGGCGGTCGACAGATGCAGGAGGCCACCGTGAGCACCGAAAGCACCCGGACGATCCTCGTTGGAATCGATGGCTCCGCGGGATCGGAGGCCGCGTTGCGCTGGGCCCTGGAGACGGCGCGAATCGAGCACCGGCCCGTCACCGCCCTGCTGGGCTGGACGGCCGACGGCCTGCCGCGGCCGATCTACCAGGCCGCGGCCACCGCCGACTACAAGGGGCTCGCAGCCGCCGCCACCGAGATGCTCGACCGGACGATCGAGCGGGTGCCGATGCCCGACCTGCCGATCGAGCTGCGCAGGCTCGTCGTCGACCAGGACCCGGTGGACGCGCTCGTCGCCGAGGCGAAGAACGCCTCGCTGACCGTGATCGGGGCCCGGAGCCCGGGACTGGCCCACCGCATCCTGGCCGGTTCCGTCGCCCAGCGGTTCCTACACCACTGCTCCGGACCGGTGGTCGTCGTCCGCGGCACCGCCACCGACGACCTGCCCGACCAGCGGCCGATCGTGGTCGGGGTGGACGGCTCGGCCCCCTCGCAGGCCGCGGTTCGCTGGGCCGAGGCCAATGCTGCCGAGCGCGGCGTCCCGCTGCACATCGTGCACGGCTACCACAGCAACATCACCACGTTGGGCATGCCCCTGGACGACTTCTACCCCTCGCTCCGCGCCGGCGCCGAGCAGCTCCTCACCGACATCGCGACGGCCGACATCGACGACGAGTCCGATGTCGAGGTCAGCCTGCAGGCGGTCGACGACACCCCGACCCGCGCCCTGCTGAACGCCTCGGCCCACGCGCAGCTCGTCGTGGTCGGCACACGCGGACGCGGTGGCTTCGCCGAACTGGTGCTCGGCTCCACCGCCCACCAGTGCGTGCTGCACGCCGCCTGCCCCGTGGCCGTCATCCACGGCTGAGCGGCCGGGGGGCCGCCCGCCGGCTCGTCGCCGCGGGGCCCAACGAGCTGTCGCGGCGTGGGGGCCGCACCTGGCCGGGTGAGATCGGCCGCCAGCTCCTCCACCCGCTGGCCCTCCTGCTGTGGCTGGCGGCACTGCTGTCGCTGGTGTCCGGCGGTACTGTGCTTGCCGCGGCGATCGTCGCGGTGGTGCTGCTCAACGCCGCGGTCGCCTTCGTCCAGGAACGGCACGCCGAACGCGCGGTGGAGGCGCTGGCCGCCTACATGCCGCCCCATGCGACGGCGGTCCGGGACGGCGAGGCGCGTGACATCGACGTACGCGAGATCGTCCCCGGCGATCTGATCCTGATCGGTGAGGGCGATCGGATTCCGGCCGACACGCGGCTGCTGAGCGGCTACAACGACGCGCCCGCCCTGCGCCGTGCCGACATCGGGGTGGCGATGGGACGCTCGGGCACGGACGTGGCCCGGGAGGCGTCCACGATGGTGCTCACGGACGACAACTTCGCCACGATCGTCGGCGCCGTCCGGGCCGGCCGCCAGGTTTACGACAACGTTCGGAAATTTATTGTCTATATCTTTACCCATGCCGTTCCGGAGGTCGTCCCGTTCCTGGTCTTCGCGCTGTCCGGCGGTGCTGTGCCGCTGCCGCTGACCGTCCTGCAGATCCTCATGATCGACCTGGGCACCGAGACGCTGCCGGCGCTGGCGCTGGGGCGGGAGCCGGCCGAGCCGGGGCTGATGGACCGCCCGCCGAGGCCGCGGAGCGAGGGCGTGATCCGGCCGGTGATGCTGCTGCGCGCCGTCGGGCTGTTCACCAACAGGCTGCTCCCGCTGCCGGCCATCGTCTGGGGCACCGACGAGCTCTGGCGCGCGTGGCGCCGCCGGGCGCGCACGGCAGGCGGAGCGGCCCACCCGGACGGGACCTCAGTCGGTCGTCCGGCACGGGCCGGAAGGGCATCTTGGTGACATGAGTCTCCTCGGGGGTAGGCGCTCCTCCCGGTCACCACGGACAGACATGATCCCCGCCGCCCAGGCCACCCCGCCCGGGCCGGCGGCCAGCCCGCGCCCACCGATCGGACCGGCCGCACGCTCGTGCTGCTGCCCGAGCGCGCCTGTCGCACAGGTGGTGGTGCCGGCCCAGGACGGGCGGCCGGAGCAGGAGATCCTCCTCTGCGCGCATCATCTCCGCGCGTCGTCGGAGCGGCTACGGGCCCTCGGCACGTCGGTCTACGACCGCGCCGGGATGCCGCTCAACGATCCGGGCTCGTACTTCTCGCCCGTTCACTGACCCGCCGGACCGCCCGACGACGGGTCCGTCGGGCTCCGCGGCTGGGCGGAACGGCGCACGATGACGACCGGGCTGTCCGCGTAGGAGACGCATTGCGAACCGGTGGAGCCGAGCAGGAGCCCGTCGAAACCACCCCGGCCCCGTGCTCCCAGCACGAGCAGCTGTGCCCGTGCGGCCTCGTCGATCAGCGCACGACTCACCCCGCTGCTGATCAGCACGGGTTCCACGCCCGTGCCCGCGCGGGCACGGGCGAGATACGGGCGCACGGCCTCGTCGAGCACGCCGCGGGCGGCGCGGTGAAGCGCGTCGGCACCGGGCGGAGGGCCGTCGGCCGACGTCGGGGGCGGGGTCCACACGTGGACGACCCGCAGCCGGGCCGCCCGCAGCTCCGCCTCGCGCACCGCCCAGTCGAGCGCGTCGAGGGAGGCCGGCGAACCGTCCACGCCGACGACGACCGGTCCGCCCTCCCACCTGGCGGCGGAGCCTCGGACCACGACCACCGGGACCTCCGCGCCGTGCGCGCAGGCGAGACTGACCGACCCGGTCAGCATCGGCGCGGTCCGACCGGTTCCGTGGGCGCCGAGGACAAACATGTCCGCGCCCGCCGACTCCGCCAGCAGCATCCGCACCGCGGGCCCGAAGACGGTCCGGCCGACGATGCGGGCCGCCGGCTCGTCCCCGCGCACCCGTCCCAGGACGTCGTTGACGATCCACTGCGCCGTCCACCGCGGGTGCTCGGGGGAGGTCGCCGGCGGCGGCCGCGACCCGTCCGAGGCCGGGCCGGCCGCGGCCCAGGCCAGGACCGCGCGCACCCCCGTCTGCCGCAGGCCGGCCTCACGCACGGCCCAACGCAGGGCCTGTTCGGCCTCCGGTGATCCGTCGAGCCCGACCACGATCTCGCCCTTTGTCATGTGCCACCTCCCTCAGGCGGGCGGCCTCACTCCGGCGCGGCCGCCCGCCACCGCGACGGCCGGCCGGGGACGCGGCGCTCAGGCCGCGAGGTCGATCACCAGACGGGCCGGATCCGACAGTTCGAGCACCCGGAAGCCGACCCTGTCGTCGACGCCGAGGCCGAAGTGGACGTAGCCCTCGTAGTCACCGGTCAGCCGGTACTGGACGAGCGCGGGCAGCCCACCACCGGTCCGCGGGGTGGTCAGCGTCGACGTCCCGGCGTCGTCGTGGGCCGCCGCGGGGAACAGCACCAGTTCGAGGAACGCCTGTCCGCGCAGCGGGACCACCGCACCCTCTCCCGGCGATCGCACATCGGCCACGTACCGCACGTCGTAGCCGGGAACGCGATCCCGGAACTCGATCACCAGCCGGTCGAACTCCAGCCCGCCGGCGACGTTGTGCGCGCCGCGCACCGCGACGACCGTCGCCGTGCCGGGCAGCGCATGCTCGACGCGGCGCGGCTCACTCGACCACGCGGGTTCGCCCGGGGTCGTGGGCAGGCGGGACGGCGTCGCCGGCGTCGGCGCCGGGCCGCCGCGGGGCGACCCGGTGGGCCTGGCTGCGACGCTCGCCGACGGTGTGCCGGCGGTCGTGGTCACCGGTGGTGCCGAGGCGGTTCGCCCGGCGGTGCCCCCGTCGTCCGCTCCGCCGCAGCCTGCCAGCCCGAGCGCCAGCACACCGGCCGCCAGCGCCAGTGTCCCGACCCGTCGACGGCCCATCCCACGTCGTGCCGGCGGGCTCTGCGTCAGTCGGTTCATGGCTACGACCTCCCGGTCGGCGGCCGCCAGGACAGCCGGCGGGCCTGACCGGCCATCCGGTGGCGCCGGCAGGTGTGACGGCGGCGCGGCGCGGCGCCGACGCCGAGATGTGACCAGTGGTGATCCTGCCCGCGGTGCCCGGCCCGGCGGCCGTGGCCGGTCAGCCGGACCCGACCGCCCCGCAGGCTGACCCAGCCGCCGGGACCCATCTGGACGTTGGCGTGCGGCGCCGGCTGCCGGCGCGCCAGCTGCCACGCGACGGCCACGGCGCCGACGGCGATCTCACCGACGACCGCCACCGCCGTCAGGTCGACGGGTGAGCGCCGTACCGCCACGGGAAGCGGCTCCGTGGCCGCGCCCCCGGCAGGGGGCGGGCCGGCCGCCTCGACTGCCAGCTCGGCGGGCCGCGTGGGAATCCGCCTGGCCGTGACCTTCGGAACCTCGAAACGAACGGCAGTCATGATCGTTACCTCCTTCGTCGGCGCAGCCCCCGGGGGTGGTGCACCCGGTCCGCTCCGGCCGGACGATCACCACCGGGCAGGGAGCGTGGATCACGGCGTCCCGGCCGGGCGCCCGCAGCGGCCGAGGGCTGAACATCGAGGCCTCCCTGCCTCCGACGACCAGGATCTGCGCATCCCGTGCGAGCCTGAGCAGACTCGCGGCCGGCACGCCGTCGACGGCGAGTGGGAGCAGCGTGACCTCGGCGCAGGCCCGCCGGCTCTCGGCGGCGCAGTAGTCCAGGATCTCCTCGGTGATCCGGCCGTCGCGGCTGGCCCGCCAGCTCCCCGGGAAACTGCCGGGGACCCGCGGCCAGTGCGGGCGGACGTTCGCCATCACCAACGGCACCCCCCGCAGGCACGCGTCCCGCGTCGCCCAGCGAACCGCTGCCAGCGAGGGAGCGGAACCGTCCACCCCGACCAGCACCGGCAGCCGGTCCCGGGAGGCCACGGCGACGGCGGAACCGGCGTCCGGAGCCGTCCGCTCCAGCGGGGCGGCGAACACACGGCCGGTCGAACCGGGAGTGGCGTCGTGATGGGTGATCACCACCGGGACCCGGGCCTCTCGGACACACACCTCGGCCAGCGAACCGGTGGCCGCCCGGCGGTGACGGCTCGCCGCCGACGCCCCCACGACCAGCATCCGTGCCACGGTGGATTCCCTGACCAGGGCGCGCGCGGGAAGATCCCGCACGGTCGACTCCGTCACCCTGACCCGGTCGCCCGCGGCAAGGCCGTCGACGGCCTCCGTGACGGCCCGGTGGAGCATGGCCGCGGCGGCCGCCTCGAGATCCGCGGGTGTGGACGGCACCCCCACGGGACCGAGGGCCGCCGGAAGGCCACCCCCGGACCAGGCCAGGACCGCCCGCACCCCGATGCGGCGCAGGCGGGCCTCCGTCAGCGCCCAGCGCAGGGCGGACACCGACGTGGCCGAAGCATCCACACCGACGACGATCTCGGTCATCTCAGCCCTCCCCACCGGCCTCCGGAAAATCCGTACACAACACGTCTTCCCCTTCACGCCCAGCAGATCCGGCCTTTCCGTACTGCACCGGACATGACCAAGGACTCCTGGCGGGGAACGGACGTCCCTGGACCACCACGGCCGACCGACCCGCCAGCCGACCCGCCGGCCGGGCCGCTCGGGGCACCCGGGACGATGCGGACATGCGGATCGTGAGTGAGCCAGTGCTCGTGGACCTGCTCGCCGCTCGGCTGGCGGACCGACCGGATCGACCGGACCGACCGCCACTGATCGTCGCGGCGGGCAACTTCGCCGCTCCGACCGTCGCGGTGGGCGCGCTCGACCGCGCGCTGCCCGCGTACCGTCTTTTCGTCCTCAACGCCCAGCACGGCGTCCCGGAACGGCCCGGTGTAACGCCGGTGACGCCGTTCGTCGGCCCCGGGATGCGAGGACACCGCGCGCTGGAGTACCTGCCCTGCCGGCTGAGCATGGTCCCCCGGCTGTTCACCAGCGCGCACCGCCCCGACGCCGTCATCCTGCACACCAGCCGGCCAGTTGACGGGAAGGTGTCGATGGGCACCGAGGTCAACATCCTGCCGGCCGCCGTCGAGGCCGTCCGGAGCTCCGGTGGTCTGGTCATCGCCCAGACCAACTCCCGGATGCCCTACACCTTCGGTGACGGTGAGCTCTCCTGCGACGAGGTGGACCTCGCCCTGGAGATCGACATACCGCTGGCCAGCCCCGTCTTCAGGCAGACGAGCGACATCCACCGCGAGATCGGCGCCCGGGTCGCCGCGCTGGTGCCCGACGGCGCGACCCTGCAGCTGGGCATCGGCGCCGTCCCCGACGCCACTCTCGCGGCGCTCACCGGGCGACGACGCCTGCGGGTGTGGACGGAGATGTTCTCCGACGGCGTGCTGGCACTCGACCGCTCTGGTGCCCTGGCCGCGGACGCTGAGCTGGTCACCAGCTTCGTGTTCGGCTCAGGCGAGCTGTATGCCTGGCTCGACCGCAACCCCCGGGTCCGGCTCCTGCGCACCGAGACCGTCAACGACCCCGGGACCATCGCCCGTCAGCCAGGGATGACGTCGATCAACACCGCGCTGCAGATCGACCTGCACGCCCAGGCCAACGCCTCGTTCGTACGCGGGCGCGTGTGGTCGGGCTTCGGCGGGCAGCCCGACTTCGTCACCGGAGCACTGCACGCCACCGGCGGACGAGCGATCATCGCCCTGCCCAGCTGGCACAGCAAGACCGGCCGGTCGACGGTCGTCCGGGCGCTGGCCGAGCCGACCACGAGTTTCCAGCACAGCCACGTCATCAGCGAGCACGGCACCGCGCAGCTGTGGGGCAGCGCGCAGGAGCAGCAGGCCCGCGACCTCATCGAGCACGTCGCGCACCCGGCGGCTCGCCCCGGCCTGCGGGAAGCCGGGGCGGAAGGGCACATGGACGGAAGGGATGCCGGGCGGGCGGAAGGATCGGAGCTGCCGGCCTGATCCCCCCGCTCGCATCGCTTCCCCGGGCCCGCGATCACCGCTGGCCTCCGAGGTCAGCCCCGCCCTGACGCCATCCCGGTCCGGGCCGCGTCGAGGAGGATGCGGCGCTCCGCGGCGGCGATCGACCACGCCGCGGCACCCACCGCGTCTGGATCGACCGAGACCGAGGTGATGCCGAGCTCGACGAGCCGCTCGGCGTAGTCGGGCCTGGTCGAGGGAGCCTGCCCGCACAGCGACGAGGTGAGACCGTTCTCCCGGCATGCCGTGATGATGCGGGCGATGGTGTCGAGCACCGCCGGGTCCGCCTCGTCGAACAGCTCGGCGCAGGTCTCGGAGTCCCGGTCGACACCGAGCACGAGCTGGGTCAGGTCGTTGGAGCCGATCGAGACCCCGTCGATCCCGAGCCGGGCGTAGGCGGGGATCCAGTAGGCGGCCGAGGGCACCTCGGCCATCACCCAGCGGAGCATGTCCCGATGGTCACCGAGCGGACTGGCGTCCACCGCCTTCAGGCAGGCCTCGAGCTCCCAGCCGGTCCGCACGAACGGAATCATCAGGTGCAGGTTCGGCGTGCGTTCCCGCACGACGGCCAGCACCTCCAGCTCGGCGTCGAACACGGCGGGATCACGGACGTAGCGGAAGCAGCCCCGGTAGCCGATCATCGGGTTCGCCTCGACCGGTTCGAAACGGTCGCCACCGGTAAGCCCGCGGAACTCGTTGGTGCGGAAGTCCGTCGCCCGGTAGATCACCGGCCGGGGCGCGAACGCGCGGGTGATCCGCTCGACGGAGGCGGCCATCCGTTCCACGAACTCCGCGCGGCCGCCCTGCTCCAGCAGATGGCGGGGATGCGTCCCACCAAGCGCGTCGACCAGGAGGAGCTCCGCCCGCAGCAGGCCCACGCCCGCGACAGGCAGTGCCGCGACCTGCTCCACGTGGTCGGCGACGGCAAGATTCACATAGAGCCTGGTGGCGGTCGGCTCGACAGCCACCGGAACCACCGGGTTCGGCGCCTGGCCCGCCGGGACGACGGGCGTGACCTCGATCGCGACCGTGGGTGACGGGATGGTCTTCACCATGGCTCGCCCCGGGTTGGCCAGCACTCGCGGGGTCTCCCATATGTCCGCATCCTTCTCGACCACCCCGCGGCTGCCGTCGACGACGACCGTGTCGCCGGTGCGCAGCGTGGATGTCGCGCTGCTCGTCCCGACCACGCAGGGCACGCCCAGCTCGCGGGCGACGATCGCGGCATGGCAGGTCACCCCGCCGCTGTCGGTGACCACCGCGGCGGCGCGGCGGATGACGGGCACCCAGTCCGGGGAGGTCATCGCGGCGACCAGGACCTCCCCGGTCACGAACGCCGCGCCATCGCCGGGTGAGGTGAGAACGCGGACCCGGCCGGCCGCCCGTCCCGGCGCGCCCCCGAGGCCGGTGAGCAGCACGGTGTCGGAGGGCTCGCTCCTGCCCGTCATCTCGGACGGGCCGGTCCTCTCGGACGACTCGATTCTCGTGGGCCGGGGTGCGGTCGTGACCGGTGCCGCCCCGCCGGTCGTGACGGGGCGGGACTGCACGAGATGTGTCCGGTGCCCCTCGATCGCCCATTCGACGTCCTGCGGCTCGCCGTAGTGCGCCTCGACGCGCAGAGCCAGCCGCGCCAGGTCCAGTATCTCGTCCTCGGTGAGAATCCGGTGGCGTCCCTCCGTCGGAAGCAGGTTCACGAGCAGGTCGTGGCCGTCGGCGCCACGGATGATCTGATGGGTCTGCGCGCCGGTCCGGACGTCGACCAGCCGCGGGCCGTCCTTGTCCACGACGTAGGTGTCCGGGATGACCTCGCCGCCGACGACGACCTCGCCGAGCCCGAAGGCCGCTTCGATCACGATGCGGGACCTGTCACCGGTCATCGGGTCGGCCGAGAACATCACGCCCGACCGCTCCGCGTCGACCATCCGCTGGACCACGACCGCGATCTCCGGTTCGGCCACCATGTGGCGGCTGGCCCGGTAGGCGACGGCTCGCGGCCCGTACAGCGAGGCCCAGCATTCACGAACCCGCGCGAGGAGTTCCTTTTCGCCGGAGACGTTGGTGAACGTGCTGTTCATGCCCGCGAAGGACGTGCCGGCCGCGTCCTCGGCCGTCGCCGACGACCGCACCGCCACCGAGCCGCCGCCCAGTTCCCGGTACGCCTCCGAGATCGCGCGGCGCAGCGCCTCCGGGACGGGCGCCGCGACGATGTGCGCCCGCAACTCCCCGGCGACCTGTTCGAGCTGCGCGTGGTCGTCAGGGTCGATGCCCGCGGCACGGGCGGCGATCTCCGAGCGCATCCAGGCCGCGTCGACGACGTCCAGGTACGCGGACACCGTGATCACGAATCCCGGTGGCACGGGCAGCCCGGCGCGGGTCAGCTCTCCGAGGTTCGCGCCCTTGCCCCCGGCCTGGTCGACGTCGTCCGCGCCGATCTCCTTGAACCACGCGATCCACCGACGCTCGCTCACAGCTCGTCCTCCCTGCCGCTCGCTCCGGCCGCACCGACCGGTTGGGCGATCTCCAGGCCCAGCACCCCGGGGACGTCGCGCACGAGTCGCCGCAGCAGCGCGGGATCCGAGGTGTCGACGTCCGAGATCCGGACCCGCCCGTGCAGCACCTCGATCCGCGGCGAACCGCGCACCCCGGCCGCCTCCACCGCACCGCGGACGTCCTCGGCGACCAGCCGGTCCGGGCGGGCGAGCAGCCGGAGCAGATCGCTGCGGCTGATGATGCCGACCAGCGTTCCCGCTTCGTCCAGGATCGGCACACGCGAGATGTGCTCGGCCAGCATGACGCCGACGATGTCCGCGATGTCGGCATCGACCCCGGCCGTGACGACCGGCGACGACATCACCTCGCCGACAGTGCCCGGTGCGGCCGGCCGCGGACTGCGGTCACGGCGGGCGTGCAGCCTCGAGTCAGGCCGAGCCTCCAGCGCGATGAAATCCGCCTCCGTCACGATGCCGACCAGCTCGCCCTGAGGCGACACCACCGGTGCGGCGCCGACCCCCCGCAGTGCGAGCAGCCGCGCGACGTCCTTCACCGGCACGTCGGGTGTCACGATGCTGAGCTTGCGCGTCATCAGTTCTCCGGCACGCATAACCGCCGCCCTTCCAGAAAGAATCAGCCCGCCCGGCGATGCCGGATGGATCCGCGTTCGGCCCATCCGGCGGCCGCGTTTTCGGGACCACCTCGGGTCCATCTCGCCACGGGACGAAGTACTTCAGATCAGGTAGGGCCGGCCACGGGTGAGAGCCGTGCGCTCCCACCAGCCGCCGAGACCGAAGGAACGACCAGCGCCGAAGGCGGCGAGAAGGCCGAGTACCAGAGCGTAGACGAGGTGGTCGTCCATGAAGGGGTTGTTTTCCGGGGGAAGAACCGCGGTCCACATGAGGACGAGCAGGGTGGCACCCGCGACGGCGGCGGCGCGCATCCCGACGCCGAGGACGAGGGCCGCGCCGATACCGGCCAGGCCGATCATGAACAGCCAGTCAGCCCAGGTCGCGCCGGCGATGTCGTGGTAGATCCCGGCGAACGGTCCGGTGGCCGCGTGGGCCAGGAAGCCCTCGGTGGGGCTGCCGCCGTTGACCCAGGACTGGGCCGAGGGGGTCTCGTGGCCCAGGCCGAACAGCTTGTCGAGGAACGCCCACAGGAAGATCCAGCCGAGGCTGACCCGGGTGACCGCGAGCAGGACGTCGACGGCGAGGCTGTGGCGTCCCGGGTGGTGGTGGCGGTTGAGGTCGGCCAGGGGCGAGCGGACCGCGGCAGTGGCCTTCGTACCGGTGGTGACAGGCATCGTGTCCTCCTCGGTCGGGATGACCACCAGCATGTCGGGGACCGGACTTCCGTCCGAGTGAGCTACATCCCGCCACCTATGGGCGGATGGTCCCAGTCCGGACGGGACCGCCGGGCACAGGTGGGAGCCCGCCTCCTGCGCGCCCGCCACCTCCGCGGTACGTGACCGTTCGACCCACCCGCATGGACCATCCGTCCCCCCGGCCCGGGACCTACGTGGCATGAGCAGATCTTGCCGACGGAGAAACATGAGACACGGTCGGTGATGCGCCGGTAAAAACCTTTCCGGCGAGTGGGTCAGAAGGGCTGTCATGACACACATTGTTTTCCGGCAGGCCGGACAGCATCGTCGACCTTACGGACCGGGCGCCATCCAGGGCGAACGGACCCACCCTTCTCCATGCTTAACACTCTCCCAAGGGGCCGACGGCAGCACGCCCCACCGCGAGGAATTGAGGACGTCATGCAGGCAGCCGTC
>NZ_CASGGV010000007.1:0-21142 GCF_949319125.1 Frankia sp. Hr75.2
GTAATACTGACCTCCAGGCTGTTTCCCTACTCGCCTTCCAACGTTCCCTACGGAAGCCGCAGAACAGGTTCACGTCGCCTCTATGCCGGACACCGCCTGGCCAATACATGGGCACCCGCCAGACTCATCCCGGATTCCAAAACCAAACCCGGTTCTGGTGCCAGTTCACGACTCTCGACACGTCAGACAGCGATCGTCTCCCTGTCCCCCACCTGACGCATCACGTGCGCCTTTTCCACATCGCTCACCACGACGGTCTTCAGCCAACGCAGCATGTGGTGGTTTGAGACCATCCCCCATAGGACGATCCCGAAGGGCCAGCAATCCTCCATCTCCCGCAGAGCACTGCCTCGATCCGGCGACTACCTACCAATCATCCTTCTCTCAGCATTCGTTGCGCACGTTTTGATGTCGTCTAACACATTTCGACGCTTCGGACGGCAGAGGCCACGAGGACCATCGCTCATCTCTCCGGCTCACACCTGCCGGGGTCGAGCCCCGACTTTTCCCGCGCCGTTCACCACAACGGTCTTCAACCAATGCGGCGGCGGGTGGTTTGAAGCCTCCCTCCGCAGGGCGACCTCGAAGGGCCAGACAACCTCCATCTACTCGCACAGCACCACAGGAGGTGAGTAGACCATCACTCACCGCACCTCCACCTCCTGTGTTCATGTTCACAAACAAGATCTGCGCCAGATCCCGTTCTCGCCTACGTAGCCAGATGTCCGTTGACAGCAAACCTGACCCGTGTGCCATCGAATGTGGTCCGGTGGAGATCACCTCGATATTTGGCCAGGTCAGGCGGCCGACGGTTGCCATCCAATCTGGCCCGATGTCGAGCCAGAACATGATCACGGATGCCGGGTTCGTGTCATCCAATCCGGTCTGCGCAGGTCACAGGTCCGGAGGCGGACCAACTTCGCTGTCAACGGACACCAGACTCGGAACGACTGACGGTCAGCAAAATTCTCTGACCGGACCTATGCGCGGAGGAGGCCTGGGCATGGCAGGAGCAGCGCGCTCACCTGCGAGATGGGTGTGGAGTTTCCGGTCGATGGGCCGGCCTGCGCGACAGTGGAACCGCGCTCCATGCACGTTGTCCACTCACCGGTCACGGTGCGGGAGCAGGGTCGCGGGCCATGGAGTTCTTGAGGGGCGTCAGTGGTACTGATTGAACGGGAAGATATTCTACGCCGACTCGATGTGCTTCTGGAGGAATGTTCAACGGGACGCGGCCGGGTGGTTCTGGTGGACGGCCCGGTCGGTACCGGAAAGACAGAAGTAATCCGCTACTGTGACGCCCGGGCAGCGGAGAACGGAATGACAGTCTGTGTGGCCACCTGCGCCCGGGCCGAGCATGTCCTCCCCTTGGGTGTGGTCGGCCAGCTGCTGCGCAGCGTGCGGCACCCGGAGCCTGACGGCGAGGCCGAGCTGGACGGCCGGCAAGCCCGGATCGCCGAGCTGCTGGAGGCCGGTGCCGCGATCGTCACCCAGCTTGGCACCGATACGAACCGGGAGCTGGTCGAGGTCTTCCAGGAACTGACGCTGCTTCTGCTCGACCTCAGCACGCGCAGACCGGTCCTGGTGCGTGTCGACGACGTGCAGCACGCTGACACCCCGTCGCTGCACTTCCTCCTGCACCTGGTCCGCCGCCTCGGGTCGGCCCCGCTTCTCCTCCTGCTCGCGGGCGATCTCTCCACGCGCCCGCTGGACCTGCCCGTTCGCGCGGAACTCGGGCGAGCCCCCGAGTTCCGGTCACTTCGCCTACAGCCGCTCTCCCCGGCCGGAACCCGTGAGCTGTTCGCGGCACTGCATCCCGCCGAGCCCGGTGCCGAGGCGCCAGGGCCGTCCGCCGGGGGGCCGGTTCTCGATCCGTTCGAGGCCACAGGCGGCAATCCCCTGCTGCTCACCGCCTTCGTCCAGGACCACTGGACGGCCGGTCACCCGACGCTCAGAGGCTTCGGGCTAGCGCTGCTGAGTTGTCTGCACCGCGGTGGGCCGGCCACCGTGCTGGTGGCCCAGGCGCTGGCAGTCCTTGAGACGCCAGCGGTAGGGTCATCCACCCGGGGCGGCGCCACGGACCCCGCAACGCTCGCTGGGCTGGCCGGGGCCCGGCCAGATGTTGTCGTCCGTGCCGTCGATGCCATGACGGCGGCCGGGCTTCTCGAAGGCGGCTGGTTCCGCCATCCGGCGGCCCGGGAGGCGATCCTCGACGACCTGACCGGGCCCGAACGGATCGAGCTGCACCGTCGGGCCGCGCAACTGCGCTACAACCAGGGTGCACCGTCTGCGGTCGTGGCGGTGCACCTCGTCGAGGGCGACGACGCTCCGCCGTGGGGCACCGTGATACTCGTCGAGGCGGCCGAGCAGGCGCTGCTCGACGGCCATCCCGGGCCGGCGGCCGACCGGTTGCGACTGGCGATGCGGTCCGCAGCGGGCGAGCGGGAGCGTGCCGCGGTGCAGGCCCGGCTCGCCCATGCTGAATGGCAGATCAGTCCAGCGATCGCCGCGCGTCACCTCTCCCCACTCGTGGCCGCCGCGTCCTCCGGTCTGCTGAACCAGCGGGCGGAAGCCGCACTCGTCAGGCAGTTGCTGTGGCACGGCCGCGGAGGTGAGGCCGAGAAACTGCTCGGCCGGCTGCGGGCGCAGGCCCGGGAACAACCTGATGACGGTGTGGCCCAACCGTACGACCTGGAGATCTGGCTGGCCTGTGTCCACCCGCCGTTGGCCCGCCGGCGGCGCGGGCCGGCCCAGGCCGCGGGGCGCGGCGTGCTGGCGGCGCCGGCGTCGGACTCGTGGCTGCGGTCGGTGGCGCTGCTGGGGGATGCGGTGGCGGCCGGCGGCCACCGTGGAGGTCGCGAGCCGAGAGCACTTGCTCTGCGGCCCAACGGCCCGGCGGGCATCGAGCAGGCCGAGAACGTCCTGCGTGACCTGCACCTTGGGCGGGCCGATCCGTGGGCGGGCGAGGCCACGCTGCTCTCCCTGTTACTGCTGCTGACCCAGTCGCCCCACCTGGACACCGCGGTCGCCTGGTGCGACCGGTTCCTGGCCGAGACCGGAGCCGACCCGGTGGCCGAGAGCGACGCCCGTGACCAGACGACGCGGGCCTTGGTGACCGCGGCGCGCGCGGGCCTGGCGCTGGAACAAGGTGATCTGGCGGTGGCGGCCGACCACGCCCGCACGGCGCTACGGATCCTTCCGCCGAAGGCGTGGGGGGTTGCCGTCGGCATGCCGCTGGGTGCCCTGGTCCTCGCCGCGGTCCGGGCCGGTGACGTTGCGGAGGCAGCCAGGCACCTGGTCCGGGCTATACCCGAGGAAATGCCCACCAGCCGCTACGAGCTGGACTACCTGCACGCTCGCGGCCATTACCACCTCGCCACAGACCATCCGCACGCCGCGCTCGCCGATTTCCTGGCCTGCGGTGACCTCATCCGCGGCTGGGGCCTGGACGCAGCCGCCCTTGTCCCCTGGCGGATCGGCGCGGCCGAGGCCTGGCTTCAACTGGACAACGTCGACCAGGCCCGTCAGCTCGTCCAGGAGCAGCTGGGACGTCCCAGCACCGTCCGGGTTCGAGGCTTGGCCCTGCGGCTGCTTGCCGCCGTCAGCCCACCCGGGCGCCGGCTACAGCCGCTGGTCGAGGCGTTGGAACTGCTTGAAGCCGCTGGCGACCGGCTCGGCCAGGCACATGTCCTAGCCGATCTCAGTCGCACCCACGACCATCTCGACCAGCGCCGGCGGGCCCGCCTGTTGCTGCGCCGAGCGCTGCGCATCGCCACCATGTGCGGAGCGCGACCGCTGACCCAGAAGCTCCTTGCGGTCACCGGTGACAGCCAGACACTCACCGGCGCCCCACAGGAATCGATCACCGGCCTGACAGACTCCGAGCGGCGGGTCGCCTCACTGGCGGTCATGGGCTATACCAACCGAGAGATCGCACGACGGCTCTACATCACGCCGAGCACCGTCGAGCAGCACCTCACACGCGTCTACCGCAAACTCAACGTCAAGCGCCGCCAAGACCTCCCGGTCGACCTGTGGACCGAGGTCACCAGGATCGGATGACCCGCCGCGGGAGCTCGCCTCGGCTGGCCGCCACCGGCACGGTCGAGGCCACCACGCCCCAAGTCAACGACCGCCGCGACGACCCGGCCACCGGCGAACGCCGACGGTTCTCATCAACGATGCTCCCGCCGTGGTGCCGCCGCTGCCCGAAGATGACGTCAGGGACACCACCCACGCCGCCGCGAAGGCGTGCGCCGCGGCCTACGGCGCCGAAACACCCAGCCGAGAAGGCGTTTACCGGCGCTTCCCCCAGTTCACCGGGGGCTGTGTTTAGCCAATGACTGTCGGCGACGTCCGCCTGTGGCGGTGGGTAGCCATGGCTGGGCGGATGCCTGCTGGTGGGGTGCTCCGCCGGCCGCCTGTGTCGCCGTCTGGCGGGTGGGGTGACCGGGGTGCCGGAAAGCGTGCCCTGGCCGGTGTTGGACGGGTCGGCTGCCGCGGTGGTCTGCGGGTCGGGGTCCTCCGCCGGGGTGTCTCCTAATCTAACCGGCAGCCGCCGGCCGGGGATCCGGTCCGGCGTGCCGCTCACAACGCGGGCAAACCTTGCCGGCTACAGCACCGGGCGGGCCTGCCACCGGCGATCCCCGGAAGAGTCACGGTCCCAGACCACCAGACGCGCCCGTTCCCATCCGACTGATCGTTTTCTCGGACAAGAACGATCATCCCGGGAGGCGGGTGCGCGCGCCCTCCCGGACAAGCCCGCAACCACGCACAGGAACAGACCGCTGTCACGCTCCGCCGGTAGACGGCCACCACATCCGCTCAACCGTGGAGAGCCCGTTTACCCTGCTGTTGACCAGACGAACGTGTGCACCGCACCGGTTCCCTCCTGAAATCCGTATCCCAGCACCTGCCCGGACTTGTTGATTCCGATCGCGTAGCTCAGGAAAAAGCCGTCCGGAATACCGAGATCGACAATTTTTCCTCCGTTCCACATGACAGCATGGCGCTTTCCGTCCGCCGCATAGGACCAGCCTGCCGCCTGTCCGTCTTCGTTGATGGCCACGGCGTTGCTCGAGGTCCCACCGGGCAGGACACCCAGGTCCGTCATGCGCCCGCCCTCCCAACGAAAGGCGTGCCAACCAGACGAGGTCGCGCTGCGTCCCACGACCTGTCCGCGATCGTTGACGGCGAGCGCCTCCGTGTCACGCCCGGAGATGCTGCCGATATCGGTCTGTGTCGCACGCCGACCGTTGACGGCGGGACTCCACAGATAGCCGTGCGTGTGGTACGGCGGCCTGGCTACGGCTCCGTAGCCGATCACTTGGCCGCGGTTGTTGATGTCGGTGGTCGTCGTAGTGAGGCCGAAAGAGCTGGCTTGGGTTTCCTCACCCTGGGACCATATGAATGCCTTTTCCGGCCCGCCGTCATCCGAACCCGAGCCAAATATCTGACCAGAATTGTTCAGCCCCACGGTCGCGGTGACGTTGAAGGGCTCCACGGGAACCCGACTGCCGGCGGACCAGATGTAGGACTTCCCCTGCTCGACGAGCAGAGCCTGACCGTTGTCGTTGACAGCGATTGGGTAGCTGTCGCCGCCAGGTGCGGAAATATCCTTGAAGCTGCCGCCGTCCCAGATTATCGAGTGTTTTACACCGCCGATCGTCGTGTAGCCGGCCACCTGTCCACGGTTGTTGAGCGCTAGACCGAAACTACTGAGCCCGGGATCCGCGCCCGGCGCAGGAAGTAGAGTGATCTTTCCGTGCGACCAGACAAAGGCTTGAAGTGGTTGGGGGCCACCAAGAATTCCGTAGCCGACAACTTCGCCTAGGTCGTTGATCCCCTGCGGATGGATACGCGGAGAACCGAGATAGTCGGGAGCTCCGATATCTATCACCGTAACGTGCGGGGAAGCTGCGGTAGCCGCAGTTGTGACGAGAAAGGTCGCGGCCAGTAGCGTCATGGACAGCGTCACGGCCACGCCTCTGACCCGCGCCGACGCTGGCGATCTTTTCCGGATGAGGTCACACCTCTTCGGAGAAGGGAGCATTACACGATAATGGCACCAGGGATACGCGGATCACTCCCCTAGTCCCCCCCTTTTCTACGGGGGAATGGCCTCCTCGGAAGCCAGCTCAGGCCGCGGCCTGCCGCGGACTAGACCCGTGGATCATGGGCTGTCATCCCACGACCACGACCACCGCCGCTCCGGGAGCGCGTTTCACACCCGGGCATCGGTTCCTCTGGCACCGCTGACCAGCTCCGAGCCCACCGCCAGGCCGCCATCGACCGCGCCCAGGCAGGGCGCACGCAGGACTCTCAGCAGGCTCGCCGAGATACTCGCCTCCGAATCGCCGAGGGGGGATTCCCCCAGATCAGGAGACTGGAAGACCTCGACCCGACCCGCACACCCGGCCTGACCGCCGCGACCGTCACGCACCTCGCCGGCGGAACCTGGGTCGACGCCGCGGAACCGGTCGTCCTGCTCACCGCCTTCACCGACCCACGCCTGGCCGCGGCCATCGTGGACCGGCCCTGCCGCCGGCGGTCCTGCCACACCCAAGCCTGCGAGATCAACCGGCCGGCAGCTTCATACCAGCGATCTTCGTGGTGCCGCGAACCACGGCACCACGGAGAACGGCCACTCCTGGTGGTTGTCGTCGGCGGAAGCCGTCAAGTGGGAGGTTATAGGGGTAGGCAAACGATTCCTCGGCGAGGAAGGTTCTTGTCAATTCCGCAATGCGCGGGAGCGGTCCATCGCCTTGGAGGCAACCCCTGATGTCTCGCCTGTTGTCCCGACGGGACCTGCTGAACCTCACCGCGGCGGCCACCGCCGCCGGTGCAGTCGCTGGCGCCGTCTGGCTCGTGGATGAAGGCGACTCGACCTCCTCCCTTAGGGGAACAACAGACGAACACTCTGCGCACGGAATGAACATGATACCGCTGGCGGATGCGGGGCCCGCACCCGTGATCACACCGTTCTCGGTGCCTCTACCCGTCCCGCCTGTATTGCAGCCGACGCGCTCGACATCCGACACCGACTTCTATGAGATCACCGCGCGAGAAGCGAAGGACGAACTGCTGCCAGGCATCTCGACCTCGGTCTTTGGCTACAACGGGACGTATGTTGGTCCTACTATCCGGGCCCGGGTGGGCCGCCAGGTCGTCATCGAGCACGCCAATCAGCTCGCGGCGGAGACTGCGGTTCACTTGCACGGCGGGCACGTCCCCGCAGAGTCCGACGGATTCCCGACCGACACAATAGGGCCAGGGAAAACGAAGACCTACAAATATCCAAACAGACAGCTAAGCGCTACGCTGTGGTACCACGATCACGCACATCACAAAGAAAGCGAGAACGTCTATCGCGGGCTGCATGGCTTCTATTTCATCGAGGATCCAGCCGAGGATGCACTGAGTCTTCCGAGTGGAGATTTCGACGTTCCGATCATGTTGTCCGATGCCCATTTCGATGACAAGGGCCAGCTGGTCTACATGCTGGGTGACCTGATCGGACGTGCAACGCTCCTTGCAAACGGGCGCCCCACCCCCTACCTACAGGTGCAGGCACGAAAGTACCGCTTCCGACTTCTTAACGCGAGCAACATGCGGGATTTCAAGCTGGTACTGGGGAAGAACGAGAAGTTTGTTCAGATTGCCGGCGATGGCGGCCTGCTGCCCGCGCCGGTAACCGTCGACAGCGTTTTCATCAGCCCTGGGGAGAGAGTCGAAATTGTGATCGACTTCTCTCGCTATCCGTCAGGCACCAAACTTGTCCTGACCAATACACGCGACGTTGTGGACTCCGACAGTCCGGTTTCGCTCCCCGTTCTGCGTTTCGACGTGGACAAGCGGACCACCGACACCAGTCGCGTACCTGCAGTGCTGCGACCGAACGCACCGCTGAGAAGCGTCACCCGTGTCCGTGACGTCGTCTTGGCCTACGACGCTGCCAGATTTCCGTTCACCATCAACGGAAAAAGCTTCGACTCGAACAGGGTGGATTTCAGCATCAAACGTGGAACCACGGAGATCTGGCGCGTCAAGAACCTGGAGACCCCCCTCGCCGTGGGACACAACATACACCTTCACCTTGTGCAGTTCCGTGTACTCGACCGTAACGGAGTTCCGGCTGGCGCCACCGAGAGCGGCCTGAAGGACACCGTATTTCTCGAGCCGGGAGAGACCGTCCGGATCCAGGTCACGTTCTCCGACTACGTTGGAAAATATCTGTTCCACTGTCACAACATAGATCACGCCAGCGAAGGCATGATGGCCGTCTTCGAAACCACTGCCTGACGGACCCCGGCGGGAGTCCTGCTGCCCGGTGGTCCAGGACGTCCGCTCACTTGAGTCGGTGAATACGAGCTGAGAGAAATCCGGCGCCTCGGCCGGCCCGGTGGGCTCCATGGAAGCCGACAGTTCCTGTTCGCGCCGGGGTCCTTCGGGGCTGGCCTCCTGCAGCGTTCGGATCAGCCGCAACTGGATCTCATGGCTGATGGACCAGGCCGGCCTGGAGGGGTTCATCGCAGCCCCTGGGTCCGGCCTGATCTGCCGCGAACGCTCCGCTGCCTCCCGAGCTGGACCGAAGGTGGTTCCATCGCCACGGCCCCGAACGGCAAACTGCTCAGCGCCTCGCCGGTGAACGAGACCGCGGCGAATTCGTCTGCATTCTTCGACAACCGGGCAGGGCTCAGGCTTGCGAGTCGGCCCTTTGTGGGCCTTCGGTGGCGTCTACGGTCATGGATACACTGCCCGGAACGGCCGTGGCGTCGGCCCGCCTGGCGCGGACAGACGCATTGCGAGCCATGATCGCGGCGAGCGCTGCCGCGCTGGCCACCACCAAGCCCGCGACGCCGAACGCAAAATGGTAACCACCGGTAAGCGCCGCCGCGGAGCTCTGCCCGTCGGCAATCAACCGGGATGTCCGGGACGCGGCCAAGGTCGACATGACCGCCAGACCGAGCGCACCACCGATCATTCCCGATGTACCCGCCAGTCCGGATGCTGTTCCAGCGTCCGACGGTGTCGAGATTTTCATCGCGAGGGTCATGATCGCAGGCATGGCGAGGCCGGAGCCCGCGCCGAGCGTTACAGTCATGGGGAGGATGTCTACGAAGTAGTTGGCATCCATTGGGGTGCGCGCGGCAAGGCCGAGCGTGGCCGCGATCAGGACAAGGCCCGAGAACAGTACCGCGGGTGAGCCGAAGCGTGTGATCAGCCGCGCGGCGAAGCCGAGCGAGACTATCGCCAGGATCAGCGCGATGGGAAGAAACGCGAAGCTGGCCCTGACTGGGCTGTAGCCGAGAATCTGTTGCAGGAAAAGTGCGCCCAGGAAGTTGAAGGCGAAGGTGCCCGCGATCATCAGGACCTGGGCGGAGTTCGCCCCCAGTATGTCGGGAGATCGGACGATCCGCGGTGGCACCAGAGGTGCGGTAGCCGTGGCCTGCCGGACGATGAAACCGGCGATCAGGACGACCGCGACGGCGCCGAACCCGAGCGTGTGGGCCGAAACCCAGCCATTTTCACTCACCTTCACTATCGTGTAGACGCCCAGCATCAGACCGGCTGTCACGAGGACAGCGCCGACGGCGTCAACACCTTCGCGCAGTCCGAGGCCACGGTCGGTCTCTATGAGCGGTACCGCGAGAACAGCGGCTATGATGCCGAAGGGTGCGTTGATGAAAAAGATCCAGTGCCAACTGATTCCTTCGGTAATCACGCCGCCGGCGAGGACGCCAATTGAACCACCGGCAGCGGAGACAAAGCTGAATGCGGCGATTGCCTTGGCCTGATCTCTCGGATCTCGAAAGATCGTGACGACGATACCCATCACCACGGCGGCGGCCATAGCCCCGCCGACACCTTGGATGAACCGGGCGGCAATCAGAAGTTCCTGGCTGCCGGACACGCCGCATAGCATTGAAGCGCCGGTGAACAGAACCAGGCCGGCCACGAAGACGCGTTTGCGGCCAAGGAGATCTCCGAGCCGACCAGACAGCAGCAGCAAACCTCCGAAGGCAATGGTGTACGCATTGACGACCCAGGCGAGACCTGACTGTGAGAAGCCGAGGTCACGCTGGATCGACCGCAACGCCACGGTCACGATGCTGGTGTCAATGATGATCATCAACTGGGCAGAGCAGAGTACCGCGAACGCCAGCCAACGCGACCTGCCTGTAGATGGTGCCATTCCGAGCACGCAGGTACCTCCTAGATCACGGATCTGGAAGTAACCCTAGCAGATAGTCCCGTTCGGAACTATCCCGTTCGGAACCATGTTGGCGGCGTGGCGTCGCGTCCGCCGCTCGCACTCCGAGGGAGTGGACGGGCGACCCTCCGCGGCCAGCTCGGCGAGCACCCTGAGGAAGATCTGCCGGTCCGGGACAGGGATGCCCCCGAGCACATCCTCTTGGATTTGATGTGATATTTTGTTCGCTTTTGCCACCACCTTTTCACCGGCCCTGGTAACGACAACGATCCGAGCTCGACGGTCAGTACTCGACGGGCGGCGTTCAGCCAGCCCCGATCTCTCAAGCTCGTCGAGGGTCACCACCATCGTGGTCTTGTCGATATTGCATTGATCGCCGAGCTGGGTCTGTGTCAGTTCGCCCATCAGCGCCTTGACCAGGACGCAGTAGGCGCGAGGTGATATGCTGAGCTCCGCAAGGTCTGCCGCATGCCTGGCCGTGAGCGCATGACTGACCCAGGCCATGAGAAACATCAAATCCGGTGCTGATTCCAGTGATGTCGTCGAGGCCGCGGGATCTGCTCTGTCCAAAAAAATCTTCCCTTCACGCTTCAGATACCTCACGGCTCATCGGAGTTCACGTTGCCGTGTCGGCGGTCGGCGGCTGCTGGCGGTGGTCTGGTGCAGTCGTGGGTCGGGAACGAGGCGCTCCAGCCACCTCGGAGGACTGTGTACCGTCAAAGGATCATGCCTGCTGGACGAGCGGTGCGAGTCCAAGGTTAGCTCAGGTCTTTCGCACCCTGGCGCGCTTTGATCAAGAGCTGCGTCGTCATCCTGCAGACGCAGAGTCCTGTCCCACGGATCAGAGAGGGCCGGAGGAAGCGGAGATCGGAGCGCCGTCAGCGAACGCGGCGAACGCCACGTCGAAGCGGAACCGCCCTGGGTGCGACCAGCTGACAAGGACCTGCGCCGCGCTGATCGGCCCGACCACCGACCAGCGCCCACAGCTCGGGCGCCATCCCCGCCTGGATGAGCAGGTGGACTTCCCTCCGAGCTCCAGCGCCTCCGCGGTCAACATCTGGATCCGCTGGACGGTGCATCGCAGCGCCCGCACGGTCATGCGGTGCTCGACGCCCTCGGTCGAGCACACGGCCTGCGTCAGGCAGACCGCGATCTGTTGCTTGCCAGTACGGCCTTCGCCGCCGCCCTGTTCTGTGCAGTGAGCAGGATCGCGTCCAGGTCCACGACCAGCTGGTTGTCAGCCGTCGGGACATGCGGACGGCCAGCGGCGACTGTCACCGGCCCGGCTGTTCGGGCGATCGGTCGGGAAAGCGGACGGGAAAGCGGACGGTTCCGGCCCTGCGCGGGGAGAGCCGCTGAAGCCGGAGTAACGGCGCACCCCGGCCCGCGGCGGTTCGACGGCCCGGGCAGCGGCCATGGTATGCATGGCGGTGCGGCAGGTCGTCGTCCGAGACGGCATGGGCTGGCTGCTAGGATTTCCCCGTGTCCGGAAACGATGTTTTTCCGCTCAGTCGGCGCGATTTCGACGACATTTATGCCCGGGTTCCGCGGCTATGCGTAGAGGTGGTGATTCAGGAACCGGATGGTGTGCTGCTGGTGCGACGGGACATCGAGCCATGCCGAGGGGAGTGGCACCTGCCGGGCGGAACGGTGTTTTTCGGCGAGTCGCTGCCGGCCGCGGTGTCCCGCGTGGCCGCCCGGGAGCTCGGAGTCTCCATCGTTGTCGGTGATCTGCTCGGGTACATCGAGTACCCATACATGGCGGCGGCGGGCTACCGGGGTTGGCCGGTTGGCATCGCCTTCGAAGCTACAGTCGTCGGCGGCCGCCTGATCGGTAGCGACGAGGGCCGGCAGGTCGGGTTCTTTTCCGAGATTCCACCCGATACGATTATCGAACAGGCAGACTTTCTGCGCACGCTCATCCGGATTCCCGGAATCTGACACCCCGCCGTCGTGCTCCTAGGGCCGGTCGGGCGCGCTGGAGAGGCTGTGTAGACAGGCCACCAGGCTGCGGGCCTGGACATTGACGTAGTGACTGTGCCGCAGCAACCCGACAAGTTGATGCAAGGTCAGCCAGCGGTGGTCCGGACCGGCCTCCAGGGCCGCGCCGTTGTCCGGGTCCAGCTCGATGATGAGGTAGCGGTTCAATGCCTGGTAGAAGCGACCGCCCTCCTCTGAGAGAGCCGCCTCGAAGAGGATCTGCCTGGGGTCCGCGGCGAGCACCTCGTCGAGGAACCGGGGGCGAGATGCCGCTGGCAGCCAGTCGTAGTTCTCCGGCGTGCACTGCACGGTCGGCGCGAGCTCGACGACGTCGAGGTAACCGGGCTCGAGCCGAGCATGCACCAGGGCGTGCAGGACCCCACTGAACCGGGTCACCAGGAAGGCAACGATGCCAGTGCCCACCGGTTCGATCATCGGCTGGGTCCAGCTGGCGACTTCCCGGTGCCCGGAGCGCACGTCGACGCCGATCACGCGGAAGAACAGCCCGGTTTCGTGCTCGATGGCCGCGGAGGTACGTCGCCAGGATGTGACGTCAGCCAGCGGGATCTGGCGTGTGTGCACCTCGTTGCGGGTCCGTGCCTCCGTCACCCAGCTCAGGATCTCGCCAGTGGTGTGCCGGCCGGCCTCCTCCTGGCTGGACGAGCGCAGTACCGACGCCTGCAGGCCGTTGGCCGCGGCGGGAAACGCGGCCGCGAGCTGAACCGCGGAGAACGGCAGGCAGGACAGCACGGTTCGCGAGTCCATGTTCACGATGTCGTCCTCGGCGAGCAGTCGGTGGATCTGGCCGAGGGTGAGCCAGCGGAAGCCATCCAGCGTAGGAACGTCCCTGTCCACCTCAACGACGACGTTGCGGTTGCGCTTCTGGTAGAACCAGGAGCCTTGTTCCGACTGCAGGACGTCGGCCACGACCGTGTGGCGGTCCGTGGCGCGGAAGTACTCCAGGTACGGCACAGCGGCGCCGCCGTGCACGCCCGTGTAGTTGCTCCGAGTGGCCTGCACTGTCGGAGAGAGCTGGACGCCGCCGGCGTTTCCCGGCTCGTTCTTCGCCTGTAGCAGGAAGTGCAGGACGCCGTCGAACTCCTTGACCAGGATTCCCAGGATGCCGATCTCGGGCTGGTTGATGATCGGCTGGGTCCAGTGCGGGACCGGGCTGTCCGGCACGTCCGCCGACAGCCCTTCGACCACGAAGAACTTCCCGCTCTCGTGGCGGATGTTTCCAGTATGGGGGTCCGTGCTCCATCGATCGAGGCTGTCCAGGTCAATCCGGCGGACCTGGGCCACGTCGAGCCGGCTACGCTTTTCGAACCAGGAGCGGAACTCGGCCAAGCTGACCAGCCCCTCCTGGGTGAGCGCCGACTCCGTGATCCGTAGCGCGGTTTTATGGTCGTCGGCCTGGAACCCGACAGGTGCCGGCACAGTTCTGGACACGGAAACTCCTCACGTGCGGCGTACGTCGATATCCTTCCGGGCCGTGGTGCCCGGTGCGGCGCCCCCGTACCCTCGATAATGAAAGAAGGGATAGCGGACGGCCAGAATCGTCGGGGTAGTCAGGGGGGGCCTAGGGGAGAGTTTCAGACCTTCGGTCGTTTCACTGGGGTTGACGGTAGGGGGAAGCGCCTTCTACGTTGACCGGGTTGTCAGTCGGCATTGTCGTAGCGGTGACACGTCGCACCGGGACGCACCAGGAGGGGGCCGAATGGATCCGCCTGACGGGGGCGTTGCACTCGTCTCGAGGGCGGTGCGAGGGCGCGGGGCCGCCGCGGCACGCCGTGCCGCCGGAGGTCTCGGCCTTCTGCTCGACAACGCTCAGGCAACCCACGGCTCCGCGGCCGCCGCTGGCTCGATCGACGAGTGCGTCTCGGTCGTGACCGTCAACCACTCGGCGACGCCATCCGCTGGATGCCCAGCAAGCAACAACACTCGCTGTGTCGCCGACTCAAGCCTCCAGGCTGACGGGGGATCCACTGCGGAATCGATGACCGGGTCTGCCCGCAGCACACCTCCAGTGTCACACTCGAAATGACCGTTCCCCGCATTCGCGAAATACACATTCAACACTTTTTCGATGCGAATTGAGATACTTCGTGACCCAGCCTCGCGCGTCGACCGCGGCGGAATTCAGTCAGATGTTCTCCCGCCTCGCCGCACGTAGGCCGGAGAGGCCCGCCAACAATCGAGACCTCATTTTCGATTGCCGCAGGGAGGAGAACCTGAATGCTTCCCCAGAGGATGCGTCGGACCGAATCGCCGGCCTGCTGACTGCCGGGCTCCGGGGCAGGCCGGGGAGTCGGGCGCTGGACGTCGGACTTGCTCCTGGCGCGCTGACCGTCCGCCTCACCCGAGTCACTGGCGCTGCAGGAGAGTGGTCAGGATGAGCACCACCCGGTTGCGGATCGGAGTCCTCGGCTGTGCCGACATCGCCCGACGGCGGACGCTGCCGGCGATCGTGGCGAATCCGGACGTGGAGCTGGCCGCGGTGGCCAGCCGAGATGCCGAGAAGGCCCGGCGCTTCGCCGAGTGGTTCGGCGGCGAGCCAGTGGTCGGCTACGAGCGCCTGCTCGCCCGCTCGGACGTCGACGCGGTCTATCTGCCGCTGCCGGCAGGATTGCATGCCCGGTGGATCGAGGCGGCGCTGCGAGCCGGGAAGCACGTGCTCTCCGAGAAGCCGCTGACCACCTCGCGCGACGACACCGAACGCCTGGTGAAACTCGCTGACAGTCTCGGCCTCGCCCTGTTGGAAAACTTCATGTTTCTCGTGCACTCCCAGCACGTGACCGTGCGGCACCTGCTGGATACTGGCACCATCGGTGAGCTACGCACACTGACCGCCCAGTTCGCTTTCCCGCCCACCCCCGGCCATAACCGCTATGTACCCGAGTCCGGCGGCGGAGCGCTCACTGACATCGGTGTCTATCCGATCCGCACCGCGATGCTTTTCCTCGGGGAGGAGCTGGAGGTTGTCGGTTCCACGCTGCGTGTGGACGAACAGCACGGCGTGGACGTCTCCGGCGGGGTGCTGCTACGTCGGCCCGACGGTGTCACCGCACATCTCACCTTCGGAATGGAGCACAGCTACCGCTCCCACTACGAACTGTGGGGAAGCTCAGGGCGCGTCGCCGCCCGGTGGGCTTACACTCCGCCGCCGTCCCATCCACCGGTGCTGCGCATCGAGCGCCAGGACCGGGTGGAAGAGCTGACCCTCGCCCCCGACGACCAGTTCAGCAACGTGATCGCCGCGTTCGCGGCGCGGGTCCGCGACGACGTGCCCAGCCCACTGGAGGGGCAGTCGCTGGTGACCCAGGCCGACCTGGTCGACCGGGTCCGGAGGCACGCCTTGGTGGCGCCACCCTTCTAGTGCCGCTCCCGGCGGAGGCGGTACTGGTGCGAGCCTTCAGACACTCAGTCCCCTCCGTCAACTGCCGCCAGACAACCGAGGGAGACCCCGTTGAGCGCCACCGACCGTGACCTGATCCTGGAAAGCGTCCGCAAGTATCACCGCGACCACACGAGCAGCGGCGAGTTCGTGGCGGGCGAGACGCCGATCCTGTCGTCGGGCGCCGTGTTCGACGAGGACGACCGGGCCGCCCTGGTGGAAGCCGCGCTCGGGATGTACATCGCGGCCGGACCGGCAGCCAGCCGGTTCGAGCGCCGGTTCGCCCACCTACTCGGCCGCCGCAAGGCACATCTGACCAACTCCGGTTCCTCTGCGAACCTGCTCGCGCTGACCGCACTGACCCAGCGGGAGCTGGGTGAACAGCGGCTCCGCCCCGGCGACGAGGTGATCACCGTAGCGGCCGGATTCCCGACCACGGTCAGCCCGATCGTGCAGAACCGGCTGGTGCCGGTTCTCGTCGACGTGGAGCTGGGTACCTACAACACCACAGCCGAGCGGGTGGCTGCCGCCATCGGACCGCGCACCCGCGCGATCATGATCGCGCATGCACTGGGGAACCCGTTCCCGGCAACCGAGATCGCCGACCTGGCTGCCAAGCACGGCCTGTACTTCGTCGAAGACAACTGCGACGCCGTGGGCTCGACCTACCAGGGCCGCCCGTGTGGGAGCTTCGGCGATCTGGCGACCGCGAGCTTCTACCCCGCCCATCATCTGACCATGGGCGAGGGCGGCTGTGTGGTCACCGACAACCTTGTGCTGGCCCGGCTGGTCGAGTCGCTGCGGGACTGGGGCCGGGACTGTTGGTGTGAGCCGGGCGCGAGCGACACCTGCCACAAGCGCTTCTCCCAGCAACTCGGGAGGCTTCCCTACGGCTACGATCACAAATACACTTTTTCTCACGTCGGCTACAACCTGAAAAGCACGGATCTGCAGGCCGCATTGGGGTTGTCCCAACTGCGCCGGCTGGACGAATTCGGCGCGGCGCGACGGCGCAACTGGCGGCGGCTGCGGGACGCGCTCGACGGGGTGCCCGGCCTGCTGCTTCCGGAGCCCACACCAGGCAGTGACCCGAGCTGGTTCGGTTTCGTGCTCACGGTCACCGCGGACGCGGACTACGACCGGGCCGGTCTGATTGCCTTCCTGGAGTCCCGCCGCATCGGCACCCGGATGCTGTTCTCGGGGAACCTGGTCCGCCAGCCCGTCTTCGTCGATGTCGACCACCGGGTGGTCGGTGACCTGACGAACAGCGACGTCATCACCGAGCGCACCTTCTGGGTGGGCGTATACCCCGGCATCACCAGCGAGATGGTCGACTATGTGGCGGCCTCGGTATGGGAGTTCGCCACCTCGCCGGCCCAGCGCAGGAACCGCCGGTGACGGGGCGGCGATAACCGGGCTTCTGAGAGGCTCATAATGAGGGGGCGGGGGAGGGCGGGGAACTCCCCTCCCCCGCCAGGGGGTCCCCCGCCCCCGACGCGCTCGCGACCTCGACAAGCGCCCGCTCCACCGCGGCCACCGCCATTTCGACGTCGTCCGGCTGCCTGACTCTGACGGTTGGAACCGGAAAGTCGATCATCCTGTCGGCCATTGAGGGTCCCGGGATGACGAGTACTTTGACGCCCAGGCTCAATGCGGCGGCCAGACCGTTGGGAATGCTTGCGGTAGCGACCAGGTTGCGCCAGATCGTCTCGCTTATCTCCTCACCGGTGGTGAGCGGTCGCGGTCCGAGGCAGGCCGCGAGCGGGATCAGAGGATCCTTGAACTCCAAGGTCGCGACGTGGGCTCGGACGAACTCACTCGCGTGCCGTTGCAGCGAGCTGTGCACCGCCACCTTCCCGGTGGCCATAATTGTCATGATGTCCGGTGCCTGCATCGCAAGCTCCCTCAACGCGGCCTTGTATCCAGTGAGCAGGACCGACCGGGAGCCATCTACGGTACGGCCAAAATCTACCGCGAGGTAGACGCCGTCCCGGCCACGATAGAGCGCCGACCTGTCCTCGTGGTCTCTTTCGACGAACATCGCGACGCCCTGTTCCGGCTCCGTGGCGGGAGTTTCAGGAATTCCGCGCCGGTGCCAGAGCATCTCGAACACCTGTTTCCGGGTGAGTGAGCCGACCATGCAGCTCGCACTGGTGATACCAAGGCTCAGCGCGAGAACCGCGTCGGGGTGGAGCCCGGATTCGGCGAGTACATCATGGACCGCGACCTGGCCAGCTATGGACCGGATAGCCAGCACCGCGTTGCGTGTTCCGCGAGCTCCTGGAAGCTCGCCCGAAAGGAGCTGGTCAGGGGTAATTCCCGTCCACTCCTGAATATCTCGATAGAGTCGACGGACCACCGGGAAGCGATCGTGGAACGCGACACTGCCCTCGTCTAGTTCCGCCACAGCCCGACTGACGAAATATCCGACGGCCATCACTTCACCCTGCTTTCTGCCTGCGTGGCAGGTTCTCGCCTCCCGCCTTCCGTGACCACGTGCCCGGCTGGCCGGCACCTACGTAGCACACAGCCGGCGGAAGGGCATGATCCCACGGCAGTGGCCAGGGCGGGGAAGGACGACGAGGTGAGAAGGGCGGCCAGGAAACGGGTACTCACGAGCCGAACTCGCGGTCAAGCAGTTCGAACATCTCCTCATCCGTCGCCGAGGCCAGGTCGACCCCGGCTCCGCTGTCACCGGCCACCGGACCCAGCGAGGACACGAGCCCCCACAACCTGGTGGCTACCTCGTCGGGAAGGTCGACCTGGGCAGCCTCCACGCTCGCGAGGGCCTGCTCCAAGCGGGCCAGGTGGTCCAGCACTGACGTGGCTGCCGGTACCGGCTGGTGGGCCTCCGGTCCGCGCAGGTCAAGCCGCCCGAGCAGGTGTCCGGCGAGCGCGGCAGGTGTGGGGTGGTCGAAGACCGCCGTGGCAGGGAGTCGCACCCCGACCGCCTCGGCCAGTCGGTTGCGTAGCTCGACGCCGGTCAGCGAGTCGAATCCGAGTTCCTGGAACGTCTGACCGCTGTCCACCGCCTCCGGCGAGCGGTGCGCGAGCACCGTCGCGGTGTGGGCTCGGACGATGTCCAGTAGGACACGCCGACGCTCCAGCTCCGGCCGGTTGGCCAGCCGCCGGACCAGTGTCGCCGCCGGCGACCGTTCCCCCCCGGCCTGCTGCGCCGCGGATCCGCGGCGCAGCTCCGGCGCCGAAGTCGGTAGCAGGCCCCGGAGCAGCGGCGGCAGGTCAGCCTCCGCCGCGCGCTCCTGCAGCAGCGCCACGTCGACCGCGGCGGCGACGAGCGCGGCTTCCGGTGAGCGCAGCGCCGCCCCGAACAGCGCGGCTCCCTCTGCGTCGGACAGGCCGCGGACTCCGCCGCGGGCCATCCGTTCACGGTCGGTCGACGTCAGCCTCCCGGTGAGTGCGCTCCCCCGCTCCCACAGCCCCCAGGCCACCGACACCGCGGGCAGGCCGAGGCCGCGCCGGTGCTCGGCGAGCGCGTCGAGATAGCCGTTCGCCGCCGAGTAGTTGCCCTGACCAGCGCCACCGAAGGCACCGGAGGCGGAGGAGAAGAGCACGAAGGCGGCCAGGTCCTCCGTCTCGGTCAGCTCGTGCAGGTGCCAGGCGGCGTCCACCTTCGGCCGGAACACCGCGTCGAGGCGACCTTCGTCCAGCGAGGTGACGAGACCATCGTCGACGGTGCCGGCGACATGGACGACCGCCGTGAGCGGATGCGTGGGCGGGATCGCCGCGAGCACGAGGCGCAGTGCCTCCCGGTCCGCCACATCGACGGCGACCAGGCGAACCTCGGCCCCGGCCGCATGCAGTTCGTCGGCCAGTTCGGAGGCGCCGGGCGCGGCGGGGCCCCCGCGGCTGAGCAGCACCAAGCGCCGGACGCCGTGATTGGCCACCAGCTCGCGAGCAATGATCGCGCCAAGTGTTCCCGTTCCCCCGGTCACCAGGACGGTGCCATCCACCAGGCACGGTCCGGCGGCGGAGCCACCGGCGTCGGAACCGGCGTCCGTTGGACGCCGCACCGCAGGGGCCAGTCGCGGCAGCAGCAGGCGGCCGTCCCGCACGACGGCCTGTGTCTCCCCGCTGGCCAGCAGGGCCGGCAGCAGGGCCCGCGCTGGTTCCGGCGCGCCGCCGAGCAGGACGAACCGGCCGGGGTTCTCCGCCTGTGCCGAGCGGACCAGCCCCCACACCGCCGCTGCGGCCGGCCTGCCGACGGGATCGTCGGTGAGGACCACCAGCGGCGCGTCCCGCCCCGGGCCGACGGCGAGCCGTTTCTGCAACGCTGCCAGGACCTCGGCAGCCAGCCGGCGGGCGGCAGACGGCTCCGCACCCGCCCAGCCCGTGATGTCCAGGACGTCGGCCGCGGCCGGCACGGGGCCGATGCTCCCTGCCGGCCTCGCGGGCTGCGGGACCCACTCGACGCGGAACAGGGCACCCGCGCCCGCCTCGTCCTCTCCCCCGGCCTCGGCGGGTCGCGCGAACTGCGCGAGCGGCGTCGGACGCAGAACCAGAGAGCCGATCTCGGCGACCGGCGCGCCGGAGTCGTCGGACATCCGGACGGATACCCCGTACGACCCCGGGGCAGTCACCAGGTCAGCGGGTGCGGCATGCACGCGCAGCGCCGTCGCCCCCAACGCGAACCGGCGGATGCCGCTCCAGGCAAACGGCAGCAGTACCTGCCCCTCGTCGGCGCGGGGGATCACCCCGAGGTTCGTCGCCTGCAGGGCCGCGTCCAGCAGCGCCGGATGCAGGCCGTACGCGGCGGCGGAGAGGGACATCGGGCCCGTCGCTGCGGCGGTCCCGGCAGTCGGCAGTTCCACCTCGGCGAAGACCTCCGGACCCCGCGTCCAAGCAGCGCGCAGCCCATTGAACGCCGGGCCGTACTCATAGCCCAGATCAGCCAGGTGCTGGTAGAAGTTTTCGGTTTCGACCGGTTCGGCATCTGCCGGCGGCCACTGGTCGTAGCCGTGGTCGGGCTCGGTGCCCTCCGCGGAGAGCCAGCCGGCGACATGACGGGTCCACCCTGGGGTGCTGTCGGACGCCGGCCCGTCCGGGCGCGCATACACCCGCACTGGGCGCCGGCCGGTCGTGTCGGGACCCGCCACGACGACGCGCAACGCCACCGCCGACTCGTCCGGGACGGCGAGCGGGACCTCGATCAGCAACTCGTCGAGGACGGGATACCCGACGCGGTCGCCGACGTGCAGCGCGATCTCGATCCACGCTGTCGCGGGCAGCAGCCGCACCCCGTGCACCGCGTGGTCAGCGAGCCAGGGATGGGTCCGTGTCGACAGCCGGGCGGTGAAGGCGATCTCGGCCGCACCGGGTGCCGAATCTGGGATATCGACGGCGGCGCCGAGCAGCGGATGGCCGGCCGCGTCGAGGCCGGCCGCGATGACATCCCCGGTAGCGCCGGCGGGGGTGCCCGGCGCGAGCCAGTACCGCTCGTGCTGGAACGGGTAGGTCGGCAGCTCCGCGGCCACCTCTGCCGGCGTGAGACTGGATGCGCCCGCAGCGGCTGTCTCCGGGTCGGGGATCGCGGCGTG